>CADCTO010000622.1 GCA_902805585.1 uncultured Armatimonadota bacterium
CCCCGGTGGCGGGCGCGGCGGGGACCGCAACCGGTCCGGGCGCGCCGGCGGGCGCGGCATGGAGCGGCCCGCGGGCGACCGCCCGTTCTACGGGAACCCGGCTAACCCGGAGAACCCGGCGGCCGGCGGCGGTGGGGGAGGTAACGGCTAAATGTTGATGCCCAAGAAGGTCAAGCACCGGCGCGTCCACCGCGGACACCGGCGCGGCAAGGCGTCCGGCGGGACGCACGTCGACTTCGGCGACTACGCCCTGCAGGCGCTCGAATCGTGCTGGATGACCAACAACCAGATCGAGGCGGCCCGTATCGCCATGACGCGCAAGATCAAGCGCGGCGGCAAGATCTGGATCCGGATCTTCCCGGACAAGTCGTACACCAAGAAGCCGGCCGAAACGCGCATGGGTTCGGGCAAGGGCGCGCCGGAAGGGTGGGTCGCGGTCGTCAAGCCGGGGCGCATCCTGTTCGAGATGAGCGGCGTCCCGGAAGAGCTGGCGAAGGAAGCCATGCGCCTCGCCGCGCACAAGCTGCCCATCGCCACCAAGTTCCTGACCCGGCACGATCAGCTCACGGCGGTGGTCCCGACGAACCAGCAGGCCGCCGAGGCCGCGGCGATCGGGGCGGGCAAGACGGCGGCGCACGAGGCCGGTCCCACGCTCACGTGGCACGGCAAGGACGTCGTTCCCGACATGCCCGAACAGGCCACGCAGACGGACCCGCAGCGCAACGAGGGCTTCGTGCCGGGGGCGGACGAACTCGCCCAGCAGCACGTCGCCGAGAATGCGGCGGCGGACGCGCAGGAGTGATATAACCGATGGCAGACGAAAGCAGAGTGCGCGTCAAGCAGGAGCGCGACGAGCTGGCCGGCCTGGATGAGGCCGGCCTGCGCGCCCGGCTCGACGAGGAGAAGAAGCGTCTGTGGAACCACCGGTTCCAGCTCGGCAAGCGCCAGCTGGACAACACGGCGGCCATCCCGCAGACCAAGCGGCGGATCGCGCGCATCAACACCTACCTGCGCGCGCTGGAGAAGAAGTGATGTCGGAAACGGAAACAGCCGGCGCGACGACCGCCGCCCGGGAGCGGGGCAAGCGCAAGACCCGGATCGGCCTGGTGTCGTCGGACAAGATGGACAAGACGGCCGTGGTCGAGGTGACCACGCTCAAGCAGCACCCGCTGTACGGCCGCACCGTCAAGCGCACGACCAAGTTCAAGGCGCACGACGAGAACAACGAATGCGGCGTCGGCGACACGGTCGAGATCATGGAGTGCCGGCCCCTTTCGCGCGAAAAGCGCTGGCGGCTGGTGCGGATCGTCGAGAAGGCGAAGTAAGTAGGGATGAGGGATGAGGTTGAAGAAGCGACCTTTCTCGTCTCATCCCTCATCCCTCGCCCCTCATCCCTGGTTTTTTACGTCGCCCTTTGCGGCGGATAGTCGCGGGCGATAAGCATCGGGAACGTGTGGTTCGGCGGGGCGGCTTCCTGCCGCCCCGCCCCACGGGCCGCGTTGCTAGGAAACGGACAGGAAAATGATTCAGCAGTACACCCGCCTGCGGGCGGCGGATAATTCGGGCGCGCGCTCCATCATGTGCATCCGCGTGCTCAAAGGCTCGAACACCCGGGTCGCCCACGTCGGCGACGTCATCGTCGGCGCGGTGAAGTCCGCGACGCCGGGCGCGGCCGTCAAAAAGGGCGACGTCATCAAGGCGGTCGTCGTGCGCACCAAACAGCCGATCAAGCGCACCGACGGTTCGACGCTCCGCTTCGACGAGAACGCGGCCGTCGTTCTGAACAACAACCTGGAGCCGCGCGGCACGCGCGTGTTCGGCCCGGTGGCGCGGGAACTGCGCGAGGGCGGTCAGAAGGGCCAGACCGGCTTCATGAAGATCATCTCGCTCGCGCCGGAGGTGCTATAACCATGGCAGGCAAAAAACCGGCACGCCCCTTCGAGGGCAAGCTGCACGTCCGGAAGGGCGACCTGGTCGAGATCATCGCCGGCAAGGACAAGGGGCGCCAGGGCACGGTGTCCGAGGTCTTCCCCAAGACCGGCAAGGTGATCATCGAGGGCAAGGACAATCAGGGGAACAACGTCCCGCTGAACGCCATCACGCGGCATCAGAAGGCGCAGCCGACGCAGAACAACCCGAACCCGGAGAGCGGGCGGATCGTCAAAGCCGCCCCGATCCTCGCCAGCAAGGTGATGCTCGTCGGCAGCGACGGCAAGCCGACCCGTGTGCGCGTCCAGACCGGCGACGACGGCTCCAAGACCCGGGTGTCCACCCGGACCGGTCAGGCCGTCCAGACGGCGTAAGCAAGATCAACCACAGAGGCACAGAGAGACGGAGGGAGCACAGAAGGTTTTCTCCTCTCTGCTTCTTTGTGCTTCGGCCCCGTCCTTCGGTCGGAAATCGAGGGACCGCAGGAGAAACAAGATGGCAACGGAAACGAGACCGAAGCCGCGCCTGAGACAGCGCTACGAGGACGAGACCATCCCGGCGCTGGTCAAGGAGTTCGGCTATAAGAACGTGATGCAGGCCCCGCGGGTGGAAAAGGTCGTCGTCAACATGGGCGTCGGCCAGGCCGGGCAGACCGGCGGCGACCCCAAGCTGCTCGACAACGCCGTGCGGGACCTGGGCCTGATCACCGGGCAGAAGCCCCTCGTCACGCGCTCCAAGAAGAGCATCGCGAACTTCAAGCTCCGCGAGGGCGCCCGCGTCGGCGCCAAGGTGACGCTGCGCGGCCCACGGATGTACGAGTTCCTCGATCGGCTGTTCAACCTGACGCTGCCGCGCGTCCGTGACTTCCAGGGCATCAACCCGAACAGCTTCGACGGGCGCGGCAACTTCGCCATGGGCATGAAGGAGCAGCTCACGTTCCCGGAGATCGAGTACGACAAGGTGGACAAGGTCCGCGGGATGGACATCATCATCGTGACCACGGCCCAGACGGACGCCGAAGCGCTCTCCCTGCTCCAGAAGCTGGGACTGCCGTTCCGCCAGGCCGGCCAGACCGGCCCCGGCGGCGCGACCCGCATGATGTAGCAGCGTCGGCGGCATCGCACGCGACGTGACTAAAGCCAAAAGAGGCGCCCCCCGCGGGGGGCGCCTCTTTTGTGCCTGGAACGACAGCCCCGCGACCCGTTCACCGTTCACCGTGTCAGCGCCCCGCACGCTCAAACGGCTTCGCAGTACAGCCGGTACAGATAGACCTCGCCGTTCAGGTAGCTGGCGGTGACCCCGGCCAGGAACACCTGCCAGGCGCGGAAGGTCGGCTCCCCGACGTGCCCGATGACGGCCTCCTTCTCGGCCATCATGCGCTCGTACCAGGCGGCGGTCGTCTTGGCATAGTGTTCGGACCGATTGACCATCCTGCGGACCACGAAGCCGTTCTGCTCCAGGGCGCGCACGTGCGTGGCCGGGGTGAACCAGTGGAAACCCGGCCAGACGTACTTCTTGTTGAAAATGATGCCGACGTCCCAGTCGTGCGGCACCCGGCGGTGACTGATCATCATGCAGTGGTGCAGGTAGCGCCCGCCCGTGCGGATGTGCTTCCGGATGTGGCGCACGTACGGCACCAGCCCCCGCGGCCCGACGTGGCAGACCATGCCCGTCGAAGTGACGTGATCGAAGACGCGGGTCTCCTCGCGGTAGTCGCCTTCGTTGATCTCCCAGCGGGACTCGTCGAACCGCGCGGCGAGACGGCCGGCCCCTTCCCGCGCCTGGTTCGCCGAGAGCGTCCAGCCGACGACCTTGCCGAACGGGTGGTTTTCGAGCGCGACCCGTAGCTGCCCGCCGTAGCCGCAGCCGATGTCGAGCAGCGTTTCGCCGGGCGCCGGGGCGACGAAATCCACGGCGTCCTTAAACTTGCGCCACTGCGCCTTTTCCAGCGAGTCGAACGCGTCGGCCTCGCCCGCGCCGACCCGGAGCAGATCGCCCGGTTCGCGCTTCGTCGGGTCCTCGAAAAAGGCGCAGGAGTAGGACTGATAGGACCGGTCCAGGTACAGGTTCAGCGCCTCCTGCGGGATGTCGTAGTGGCTCCGGACGTTGACCCGCGCCCGCGCGCGATCCTGGAAGGCGGCGTGCAGCAGCAGCGACGGGACCTTCTGCAGCGCCTTCAGGTCGAACCGGGCGTACCGCTTGATGTCAGTGAGCAGGTACAGGTTGCCCGTCAGGTCTACCTCGCCTTCGAGAAAGCGGTCCAGGAAGCCGAGCGCGTCGTGGCCGAGCAGCGTCCGCGCGGCGCGCTCGGTTTTGAGGGTGACGACGAGCGGGCCGGGCGACCAGTGCTTCTCCGATCCGCCCGCCTCGTAGGTTGCTCCCGTCCAATCGTGAAAGACGACCGGCCAGGGGAAATCCGACAGTTTCTGCTGCGCGAACGCGCGGACCCGTTCGGCCAGCGCGCCGCCGCTCCGGACCTCGGCCACCTGCTTCGTCGTCGCGCCGCGGTGCGCGGCCGGCGGCGCCATCTGCTCGATGCGTTGCAGGGCTCTGGCCCTTCTGGGTGTCTCCATGTGTCCTGGGTTCCTTTCGCCGACTTCCCGCTCCGAAACCTCCACCTCCGCGCTGGCTCGATGCTCCGCCCCACACGCTGTGACCGCCCGTTCACGGCTGCTGCTGAGCCGGGGGTGGCGTTCCCGCACCGGTCGCCGGTCCGACCGGCGTGTCCGCGCCCACGGTCACCGTGAAGGCTTTACCGGGTTCCAGCGTGACGTTCCGGCCGCGCCAGAATGAGGCGGTGATAGCGCCCGCGCCGACGCCGGCCAGGACCGGGATCCCGTGGTTGTCGCCGTCGGAATGGCCGTGCTCGAACAGGTCGAAATTGGTCGCGAAGCTCGTGACCGCGCTTCGTACCATCGGCTGTGTCTCCTTCTTGCAACGATGCAAAGCCCGGCCCTTTCCGGTGCCGCTAGTCTAACAGGCGCCAGGCTGGCTGACCATAGGACGAATGTCCCAAACTGCGCCCACGTGGGGGCGCAAGACCGTCACGCGTGAACGCCGTTCGTCTTGCTCGAACCGGCCGCCGGCGGTCCGACCGTCGGGGGCGGGGGCGACGCGGCTGGTGCCGGAGTATAGCGGCGCGTGACGGTGTGTGTCAAGGAGGAACGGGCGTCCCGCCCGGCGAAGAGGGGAGAATCACAACCAAATAGGGCAAAAGGCGCAGCCGCGGCACACTCCCCGCCGCGACGACGCGCACCTGACAATCCATTGCCGGGGACACCGCCGGGCGGCTGCATCGTTGCACCACTTGCCACGGAACCCCCGCCCGGAAGCGCTTCCGGGCGGGGGAACCGCGAGCGCGACTGGAGGTACTTCAACGATGGAGAAACATGAACCCCGCGACGTTCGCGACATCGCCCTGGCCGGGCACTCCGGCGCGGGCAAGACCTCGCTGGCCGAGGCCGTGCTGTACGTCGCGGGCTGCTCGGAACGGCTGGGCCGCGTGGACGACGGCACGGCGACCACCGACTTCGACCCCGACGAGACCAAGCGCAAGATCAGCATCAGCCTCGCCATGGCTCCCTGCGACTGGAACGGCCGCACGCTGAACTGGGTGGACACGCCCGGCTACCCCGACTTCTGGGGCGACTTCGTGTCCGCGTTGCGCGTGGTGGACGACGTGCTGCTGGTCACGCCCGCGCAGTCGAGCGGGGGCCTGGAGTTCGGTCTGGAATCGGCCTGGGAGATGGCCAAGGCCGCCAACAAAGCGGAGGCCGTGTTCATCAACAAGATGGACCGCGAAAACGCCGACTTCTTCGGGGCCGTGCAGGCGCTGCGCGAGCGCTGGGGGCCCCACGTCGTGCCCGCGGTCCTCCCCATCGGGGCGGGCGACACGTTCCGGGGCGTGGTCGATCTGGTGACGATGAAGGCGTACGTCGGGCAGGGGCGCGACCTCCGCGAGGAACCCATTCCGGAAGACCTGCGGGCGACGGCGGCGGAGTGGCGGCAACTGCTGGTCGAAGTGGCCGCCGAGGGCGACGACGCGCTGATCGAGGAGTTCCTGGAGGGCAAGGAGCTTTCCGAGGAGGAGATCGAGCGCGGCATCCACGAGGACCTGCTCGGCGGGCGCATCGTGCCCGTCTTCTGCGGCTCGGCCGCCAAAGTCATCGGCATCCAGCCGCTCCTGACGCATCTTGCGATGGAGTTCGAGTCGCCGGACGAGGCGGGCGAGGCCGTCGGCAAGCACCCGCAGACCGGCAGCCCGGAACGGCGCAAATGCGACCCCGCCGGCCCCTTTTCCGCCCTGGTCTTCAAGACGGTCGCCGACCCCTATGTCGGCAAGCTGACGTACTTCCGGGTCAAGTCGGGGACGCTCCGGCCCGACACGCACGTGTGGAACGCGTCGAAGGAAAAGGACGAGCGGGTCGGGCAGTTGTTCCGGCTCCGTGGCAAGCAGCAGGAGCCGGTGACCGAGGCGGTCGCGGGCGATCTGGTCGCCGTCGCCAAGCTGGCCGTCACCGGCACCGGTGACACCCTCTGCGACCGGACCAGGCCGATCGTCTACGACGCCATCCCGTTCCCCGCGCCCAGTTTCGCCCTGGCGGTCCACCCGAAGACCAAGGGCGACGAGGACAAGCTGGGCGCCGCGCTCGGGCGCATCGCCGAAGAGGACCCCTGCTTCCAGACCCGCCGCGACCCGGACACCGGCGAAACGCTCGTGCTCGGCCAGGGCGAAACGCACCTGGACGTCGTGGTCGGGCGCATGGCCCGCTTCGGCGCGCAGGTGACGACGTCCGAGCCGCGCATCCCGTACCGCGAGACCGTCACGCAGCACGCCCGCGCGCAGGGCCGGCACAAGAAGCAGACCGGCGGGCGCGGCCAGTTCGGCGACTGCTGGCTCCAGGTGGAGCCCGGCGCCGCGGGCGCCGGGCTGGAGTTCGTCGACAAGATCGTCGGCGGCGCGATCCCGCGCCAGTACATCCCCGCCGTGGAAAAAGGCGTGCGCGAGGCCATGGGGCGGGGGATACAGGCCGGGTTCCCGGTCGTGGACGTGCGCGTGACCGTGGATGACGGCTCGTTCCACCCCGTGGACTCGTCCGAAGCCGCCTTCATCATGGCCGGGATCCTCGGCTTCCAGGCCGCCTCCAGACAGGCGGGCCCTGTCATCCTGGAGCCCGTCCTTCAGGTCACCATCGAGGCGCCCGACGCCTTTATCGGCGACCTGATGGGCGACATCAACGCCCGCCGGGGCCACGTTCTGGGCATCGAGCCGTCCAATCAGGCCGGCTACCAGACCATCACGGCCCAGGTCCCGCAGGCCGAGATGCTGCGCTACGCCATCGACCTGCGCTCGCTCGCCCGCGGCCGGGCCCGTTTCACCGCCTGCCCCGGCCACTACGCCGAGATCCCCGCGCACCTGTCCCAGCCGCTGATCGCCGACTACGAAAAGCGCAAGTCCGAAGGCCACGCCGGGCACGACTGAGCCCACCTGTGGGATGTGGAGCCCGCCGGTGCACGCGCACCGGCGGGCTCAGACAGGCTCACGGAATCAGGTGCCGGACGGTTCCGTCCCGCAACGGTTGCGGGGAGTTACCGCGGTGGAGGTGGTGGCCGGAATGCGTGTTCTCGATGAGCAGACCTTCGCCGCTGAGATCGGGCCAGCGGCGCCAAACGCGGCGGGAGATCGGGTGTTGGTACCGGTCGCCGGCCGCGAGGTCCGTGTTTGCCGCGTAGACGACGGTGGCCGATTGGGGACGGAACGGGTCATCGCACTGCCGACGGAACCGTACGACGACGTGGAGAATGACGACGCGGAGCAGGATGGTCCCCGCTTCGGTTACACGCGGGCGTCCTTCGTCGGCGAGGACCTGGCCGTCGTGGTGCGCGAGATCGATTCGATACCGTTCAACGTCGCGTGCATCGACCTCAGGAGCGGGGCGCAGATAGCGGACATCTCGCCGGAAGAGATGTACGTCCACGTCTACGGTCCGGACCCGCTTCCCCTGGGCCCCCGGCACGTTCTGGCCGTGGGGATAGAAAACGCGGTCTGTCTTGAGGTGCCGTCGCTGCGGGAAGCGTTCCGCATCCGCGCCTTCGACGAGGAGGGCGCGCCGGTCGGCGAGGACGAGGACGTTCTCGGCGACGAGCAGATCGCCGCCAACGGGGTGGCCTGGGACCGGTCCGCTTCGACCCTGCACGTTTTGTGGAGCGCCTTCAACCAGAACAGCCTCCAGGGGTACCGCATCGACCTGGAGCAGGGCGCCTTTGAGCGCGCCTACCGGCGCACCGACGTGAGCGGGGACGACGGCGTGGGGCTGTGCCTGAACCCGGACGGGTCGGGCCTGACCGCGATGGTCCAGACGATGGACCTGCTGGTCCCGTTCGCGCCGGGTGAGGCGGAGGCGCCCCGCCTCGCCCGGCTCGGTTTCCTCCAGTTGTTTGCGCCCGACGGCGCCACCGAAACCGCACGAATCCCGCTGGAGTCGGAGCTGCGGCGCGACTTCGCGTGGGGCGAGCACCACACCCTCGCGGCCGACGGGAAGACCATGACGGTCACGGGGTACCGCTTCTCGACCGACGACCTGTGCACCCAGCCGATCTACGTCGCGCCCCGCCGCGTGGTCGTCGGGACGCCCAGCGGCCTGCTGCTGGGCGTTGACGTGGCTTCCGGGACGCAGGAGGTGCTGCACGACCTGGGCGGCCCTCTCATCGGACTCCGCTACCACGCCGCGACCCGCCGCCTCGTCGCCGCCTGCCGGGCTGGCCGCCTGATCCTTCTGGAGGCTTAACACGATGCCAGGGCTCACGCCAAGTACGGACGGGGCAGTGGCCCGGTAGCGCGTACGGGCGGCCGAGGGCGAATCGGGTACCATAGTTCGGAGGTGGTGAACCGTGAAGCCCGTCTTGTTTCTGCCTGCGCTGTCGTTTATCGTCGTCGGATGGTCTGTCGCGCCCGGGGCCCGCGCTGCGGCGCCGGCCACAGTGCCTCCCGCCCCGGCGCCAGCGCCCGCGGCGGTGGACCGTTGGGAGAAGGACATCGCGAAGTTCGAGGCGGCGGACAAGAAAACCCCGCCGCCGAAGGGGGCCGTGCTGTTCGTCGGCAGCTCGTCCATCGTGAACTGGAAGACCCTTGCCAGGGACTTCCCGGACGTGGCGACCCTAAACCGGGGCTTCGGCGGCTCGACCATCCCCGACGCCACGCGGTACGTCGAGCGCATCGTCATCCCCTACGCCCCGTCACGCATCGTGTTCTATTCGGGGGACAACGACATCGCCGGAGGGCGGACCCCGGAACAGGTGCTCGCGGATTTTCAGGCGTTCGTGAAAAAAGTACGGCCGGCGCTCCCGTCGGTGCCCGTCACCTTCATCGCGATCAAGCCCAGCCCGTCGCGGTGGAAGCTCCGGGTGCAGATGCAAGCGGCGAACCGCATGATCCGTGAATGGATCGAGAAGGGGGACGCCGGACCCGCTAGCTTCCTCGACGTTTACACGCCGATGCTCGGGGCGGACGGGCTGCCCCGCCCCGAGCTGTACGTAGCGGACAAGCTCCATCTGAGCGCGTCGGGCTACGAACTCTGGACGCGGCTCGTCCGCCCCGCACTGACGGCGGATCGCAAACCCTGACCGCGCGAGAAAACTGGAGGACCGGAAGATGCTTTTCGCCACGCGCGACCCGAAGCTCCAGGAGGGTGACCCGCCCCGCCCCGAGGACCAGCCGCCGGGCGCCATCATCTCCCCCGACACGCACCGAGCGGACCGCATCCCGCCGCGCCAGGCGCGCACGAAGAAATGGCCGGTGCTCGACGCCGGCGGCCCGCCCGAGCCTATCCCCCTGGACCGGTGGCGCTTCACGCTCGGCGGTCTGGTGGAAGAACCGGTCGAATGGACGTGGGACGCGTTCCGGAAACTGCCTCGCGCTACGGTGTTCGCGGACATGCACTGCGTCACGCGCTGGTCGCGGCTCGGCAACGTGTGGGAAGGCGTCTCGACGCGCGAGGTCGTCCGGCACGCGCGCCTGAAGCCCGAGGCGAAGTTCGTGCTCGTTTCGGCCTATGACAAGGGGTTCTCCTTCCGGGGCGGAGCGCGCGACTGGACCACGAACCTGCCGCTGGAGCACTTCCTGGCCGAGGACGCCCTGTTCGCCGACACGCACGACGGCCAGCCCATCAGCCTGGAGCACGGCGGCCCGCTACGCCTCGTCATCCCCCGGCTCTACGCCTGGAAGTCGGCCAAGTGGGTCCGCGGCGTCGAGTTCCTGGCCGAGGACGCGCCCGGCTTCTGGGAGCGCGGCGGCTACCACATGCTCGGGGACCCCTGGAAAGAACAGCGCTACCGCTTCGGCGACGACGAAGAAAAAGACCCCGCCGACCAGATCTGACGGGCGCCAAAAACGGCGCGCCGCCGCCCGGCTAGCCGGGCGGCGGCGCGCTTTATCGGGAGCAACGGAACGGGCTACGCGTTGCTGTTGATGCGGACCGTGCGGTTGTCCTGGTTCCACTTCACGTCGGCGCCGAAGGTCTCGGCCATGAAGCGCAGCGGGACCATGACCCGGCCGTCCTCGACGAAGGCGGGCGTGTTCGTGCTGACTTCGCGCCCGTTCACGGTCGTCACGCCGTTGGCCGGCAGGCGGACCGTCTTGCCCTCGTGCGACGCGACCACCGTGCGGTTGCGCGGGTTCCACCGGACCTCCGCGCCCATCTCCTCCAGCACCCCGCGCAGGGGGACGTAGACGTTGTTGGCGACCATCTGCGGGCCCTGATCCGGGAACTGTACGCGCTCCTCGTTCACCACGACGCGGATCGGGCGGTACATGCTGTACCTGGCCCGCCGGGCGTTGTCCTTGCGCTGGGCCTTGCGCGCGTCCTCGTACTTCTTGCCCGCGTAGGCGGCGCCCGCGCCCAAAATCAGGGCCCGGGTGCCGCGCCCGCGCAGCGCCTCGACCACCGCGCCGGCCCCCAGGCCGATGCCCACACTGCGGTTCGTGTTCTTGTCGTTCTGCCGGTCGGACTGCGCCGCCACCGGGCCGGCGACCATCGCGGCCATCGCCGCCGCCAGCCCCCAGGCGGTCCGTTCTTTCGTAGTGCGGTTCATGCTCACTGTTACCTCCTGTAAGACCCGTCGAAGCCTGTACCGGTCGGGCTTGCGCGCACCGGCCGTCTTCCGTTCCTTTTTTATCCATTTTACGACTATAATAACCCCGGCAAGCGTGCGAGTTCTCCCGGCCTCCGCGCCGCGGTCCGTCGCCTTGACGGGCCGCCCCTTCGACGGCTATACTGCAGATATGGAACCAACCGGGAGGCGGGTCGCGGAGCGGAAAAGGACCACGAACGAGACTGATATCGTCCTGCGCCTGGACATGGACGGTGACGGCGCATCCGACATTGACACGGGCGTCGGCTTCTTCGACCACATGCTGACGCACGTCGCCCGGCACGGCCTGCTGTCGCTCCATGTCCGCTGCAAGGGCGACCTCCATGTCGACGACCACCACACCGTCGAGGACATCGGTATCGCGCTCGGGCAGGCGCTGGCCGAAGCGGTGGGGGACAAAACGGGGATGGTGCGCTACGGGTCGGCAGTGATCCCGATGGACGAGTCGCTGGTGCTGTGCGCGCTGGATTTCTCCGGCCGCGGGGGGCTGTACGCCGACCTCCACTTTGCCGACGCCCGCATCGGCACGTTCGCGACGGAACTGGTCGAAGAGTTCTTCCGCGCCGTCGCCGTGAACGCCGGGATGACGCTGCACCTGCGGCAGATCGCCGGGAAGAACGCGCACCACATCGCCGAGGCCGCGTTCAAGGCGTTCGGCCGCGCGCTCGACGCCGCCACGCGCCGGGACGAGCGCGTCCGGGGCGTTCCGTCCACCAAGGGGGTACTGTAGGCGCCATGTCCGATGCCTCCATCGCGATCATCGACTACGGCGTGGGCAACCTGCGCTCGGTCCAGAAAGCGTTCGCCGCCCGGGGCCACGACGCGGAACTGACGAGCGACCCGGCACGGATCGAGGCGGCCGACAAGGTCGTGCTGCCCGGCGTCGGCGCCTTCGGCGCGGCCATCGACACCCTGCGCGCGTCGGGCCTGGAAGACGTGACCCTGGCGGCCGCCCGCTCCGGCCGCCCGTTTCTCGGCATCTGCGTCGGCATGCAGCTGCTGTTCACCGAGAGCGAGGAGATGGGGCGGCACCGGGGCCTGAACCTGCTCCCCGGCCGCGTGCTCCGCTTCAACGAGCGCAACCTGGGCGAACCTGCGCGCGGGGTCAAGGTGCCGCAGATCGGCTGGAACGCGCTGCACTTCCCCCGGCCGTCGCCGCTGTTCGCGGGTCTCCGGGACGGCGCCATGGTCTACTTCGTCCACTCGTTTTTTTGCAAGCCGGAACAGACCGATGCCGTCGCGGGCGAGACCGAGTTCATCGCGCCCTACTGCTCGGCCGTCACGCAGGGCAACCTGTACGGCGTGCAGTTCCACCCCGAAAAGAGCGGCGACGTCGGCGTGCAGATCCTCGACAACTTCGCCCGACTGTGAGAGATGGGCCACCGGCTCACCTCCGCGGCATCCTCGCGGAGCGTGTCGCCCCGCCGCCGGAGCGCGCGGCGAACCGGTAGGCCCCGGAGCCGATCTCGAACACGGCGTAGACGGCCTCACGCCTCACCAGGCGCACGCCTTCGGCCCGGTCGATGTGCCGACCGCCTTCCGTCACCACGGCCCCTGACGCCGCCGGGACGAACACCGTGGCGGTCGTGTTGGCGGGGATCACTACGCTCAGCAGGAAGCCGTCGCTCTGTTTTTTCCATTCACTGCGGATGCGGCCGTGGGCCGAGTCGTACGAAGCGCGGGCGAAAGTGAGATCCCCGAGGACGTGCGGCTTGATCACGATGCGCTTGAAACCGGGCGCGCCGGCGTTGATGCCCGCAACGTACTTGTAAAACCACGCGCTGATGTCCCCGAACATGATGTGGTTCCGCGACGCGCCGCCGTTCCAGTCCTCCCAGAGCGTCGTCGCGCCGCGCCGGATCCAGTCGCCGTAGCTCGGCCCCGTGGTCTGCGTCGCGATGCGGAACGCCACGTCCGCGCGGCCGTGGTCGGCAAGGGTGTTGAGCAGGTATTTCGCCCCGAGGATACCCACGTCCATGTGGTAGCCCTGTTTCTGCGCCTCGGCCACCAGGTTTCTGACCACCACGTCCCGGTGTTGCGGCTCCACCAGCCCCTGGTACAGCGCGCAACTCAACGCCGTCAGGCTGCCGTTCGCATAGAGCCCGGTTTTCGGGTCGAAGAAGCGGGCGTTGAAGGCGCGCTTAATGCCGGCGGCGAGCGTGTCGTACTTCCGTGCGTCCTCGCGCTTACCCAGCACCCGGGCGGCGTCGGCGACGACGCGGGCGTCGCGGTAGTAGTATCCGGTGTCGGTGACTTCCAGCGGCGTCTTCGTCTTGGGCGCCACCCAATCGTCCAGCCCGATGCCGACGATGCCGTTTTTGCTGCGCGTCGTCAGGTAGTCCACGTAGCGACGCAGGCGGGGGTAGTGCTTCGCCAGGAGGCCGGTGTCGCCGTGGTACTGGTAGAGGTACCACACGATCAGCGGATAGGCGCTGTCCCAGGCGGGGCCGTTGCCCCACTGGTAGCCCCAGCCGCTGGTGGGAACGATGCCCGGAAGCGCGCCGTCCGGCCGCTGTTCGTCGCGCAGGTCGTCGAGCCACTTCACGTAGTGGGCGGCCGAATCGAAGTTGAGCAGACCCTGCTCCGCCGCCAGGTGCGCGTCCCCGGTCCAGCCGTTCTTCTCACGGTGCGGGCAGTCCGTCGGGATGCCGTGGAAGTTGCTGCGGTACGACCAGAGCGTGAGCTGCTGGATGCGGTTGAGGAGCGGGTCGGAGCAGGCGAACTGCCCCACAGGGCGGAAGTCCGAGTGGAGCACCAGGCCCCGCAGGTTCTCCGGCGTCGGCTTTCCGGGGAAGCCGGTGACTTCCACGTAGCGGAAGCCGTGGTAGGTGAAGCGCGGCTGCCAGACCTCCTCGCCGCCCCCGCCCTTGAGGGTGTAGCTGTCGGTCTGAAAACGCTGACCGGAATCCCGCTGCTTGACGAAACCCTCGATGTTGCCCTGATCCAGGGTGCCGTCCGCGTGCAGCTTCTCGCCGCAGCGCAGGAGGACGGTGGCGCCCGCCGGCCCCCGCACCCGGAGCTGCGGGACGCCGGCGAAGTTCTGGCCCAGGTCGTACATAAAGATGCCCGGTTTCGGCTCCGTCACCCGGACCGGCCTCAGCATCTGCGTCACCCGGATCGGCGGCATCATCTGCGCCGACAGGACGCCTTTGGGCGGCTCTACGTGGTTTGCCGGCGCCCACGACCGGTCGTCGTAGCCGGCGGTGTCCCAGCCGGGCATCTCCCTGCGCGCGTCGTAGTCCTCGCCTCGGTAGATGCTGTCCAGCAGGATCGGGCCCGTGGACGCCTTCCAGCGGGCGTCGCTGGCGACCGTCTGCGTGCGGCCGTCGGCGAACTCGACGTGCAGGTCGAGGAGCACCTTCGGCCGGGACCGCCAGGGTGCCTTTTCGAAGTCCCAGACGGCGAGTACATGGTTGTCGTACCAGCCGGTGCCAAGAATGATGCCGAGGGCGTTCCGGCCCGCCCGCAGATATGGCGTCACGTCGTAGGTGACGTAGAGGGCCCGCTTGTCGTAGCGCGTGTACCCGGGGTCCAAGACGTGATTGCCCACCTTACGCCCGTTCAGGCGCAGCTCGTAGTAGCCCAGCCCGCAGATCGAGACGGTCGCGCGCTTGACCGTGCCCCCCAGGGTGAACGCGCGGCGCAGGTGCGGCGCGGGCGGGGCGGGGGGCGGCGCCGGTTCGTCAGAGACCGTTCCCCACGGCCCGCCGCCGACCGGGACCACCTCCCGCGCCGCGCGCCAGGCGGCGCCGTCGAAGGCCGGCATGTTCCAACCGGCGGGCGCCCGGTCACTGGTCCGCCAGTCGCGGTCGGTGGCGACGAGGAGCGGCGCGCCGGATTCGAACTCCACGCGGAGCCGGGCCGCCAGGCCGGCCGCGGTGCCCGTGTTCGTCACGGCGACGGCCAGCGCGTTCTCCCCCGGACGCAGGCGCGCCGTGACGTCGATCTGGTGGCGGCGTTTCCACGAATCCACGCCGCGGCCGACTTCGCGGCTGTTGACGTAGACGACGGCGTTGTTGTCCGCGGCCACCCGGAGCAGGGCGCTCTTGACCCGCCGCCCGGCGGGCAGGGTCACGCGGCGCACAAAGAAACGCTCCTCGTTCGGCACGGAAACCGCCGGATCGCCCTCCGGGAACCAGATCCAGAAGGCGCCGTCGAGGGGCACGGCGGGATCGGGATTTGGGGCCGCCTTCTGCGGCGGCGGCGTGTACCCGATCCATCGGCCCCGCCACTCCTTCGGATCGAGCAGGCCCATCGACCACGAAGCGGGCGCGCTGTAGGCGGAGGCGACGCCGTCCTTGTCCCACACGCGCACCATCCAGAAGCAGTGCTGGCGCGAGCGCAGCGGACGGCCCGCGTAGGCGATGTGCGCCGACCGGTCAGAAAGCACCCTGCCGGAGTCCCACAGGTCACCCTGGCCCGCCCGCAGTTTCTCAAGACTGCTCGCCACCAGGATCCGGTACGCGCTCTGCCGCTGCCCGCGCCGGGCGGACTGGAGCACCCAGCCCAGCCGGGGCCGGCGCACGTCGATTCCCAGCGGGTCCGCCAGGTACTCACAGCGCAGGCGGTC
>CADCTO010000623.1 GCA_902805585.1 uncultured Armatimonadota bacterium
CGGCCATGAACTGCCAGGCGCCCATGTTCGCCGCCTCCTCCTGCACCCACACGACGTCCGTGGCGTTCGGGTACTGCTCGAGCGCCTCGACGATCTGCTCGGCGGGCAGCGGGTAGAGCTGCTCGACCCGGACGACGGCGACGTCGGAGGTGCCCTCGGACTCGCGCTGGGCCATCAGGTCGTAGGCCACCTTGCCGCTGCACAGCAGCACCCGGCGCACGGACGAGCCGTCCAGCGGCTGCCCGTTCACGCCCGGGTCGGGCAGGACCGGGCGGAACACCTCGTCGGTGAAGTCCGAGACCGGGCTGACCGCCACCTTGGCCCGCAGCAGCGACTTCGGGGTGAACACGACCAGCGGCCGGTGCACGTCCGAGAGCGCCTGGCGGCGGAGCAGGTGGAAGTAGTTGCCGGGGGTGGTGCAGTTGGCGACGGTCATGTTGTTCTCCGCCGACAGCTGCAGGAACCGCTCGATGCGGCCGCTGGAGTGGTCGGGACCCTGCCCCTCGAGGCCGTGCGGCAGCAGCATGACGACGCCGGAGCGCTGGCCCCACTTCGCCTCACCGGAGCTGATGAACTCGTCGATGACCATCTGGGCGCCGTCGACGAAGTCGCCGAACTGGGCCTCCCAGAGCACCAGGGCCTTGGGGCGGGCCACCGAGTAGCCGTACTCGAACCCGAGCGCGGCGTACTCGCTCAGCAGCGAGTCGTAGACGAAGAACTTCGCCTGGTCGTCGGTCAGGTTGGCCAGCGGCGTGTACTCCGCACCGTTCTCCCGGTCGATGAGGACCGAGTGGCGCTGGACGAAGGTGCCGCGGCGGGAGTCCTGCCCGGCCAGCCGGACCGGGACGCCCTGCATGAGCAGCGACCCGAAGGCCAGCAGCTCGCCCATGGCCCAGTCGACACCGCCCTCGGTGACCATGGCGGCGCGCCGCTCGAGCATCTTCTTGAGCTTCGGGTGCGGGGTGAAGTCGGTCGGGAAGGACACGTGCGCGTCGCCGATGGTCTTGAGGACCTCCGGGGTGATCGCGGTGGCGACCTGGGACTCGTGCCCGGTGCGCGGGTCCATGACCGGCTCGGGACCGGAGGAGTCCTTCGCGTCGTGGGTCTCGGCGA
>CADCTO010000624.1 GCA_902805585.1 uncultured Armatimonadota bacterium
TCTGGCGATCAACGAATTGGGCAAGGACAAGTTCGAGATCGTGAACCCTTCGGTCAGCATCCTGGCCGAGCCGACCGTCGCCGTCGTCGACAAGGTCGTGGACAAGAAGGGCACGCGGGAAGTGGCGACCGCCTATCTGGAGTACCTGTACACGCCGGAGGGGCAGGCGCTCGCCGCCAAGCACTATTACCGCCCGCGAGATGTTGCCGCGGCCGGCGATGCCGCCAAGCAGTTCCCGACCATCAAGCTGTTCACGGTCGACCAGGAGTTCGGCGGATGGCAGACCGCGCAGAAGGCGCACTTCGCCGACGGCGGCGTCTTCGACCAGATCTACAAGCCGACCGCGGCGACGGCGCAGCGGTAACGACCCATGGCGGTGCTTCTCAAGCGGCGCAGCGTGTTGCCCGGCTTCGGCCTGACCCTGGGGGTGACCCTCGTCTACCTGAGCCTGCTGGTGCTCATCCCGCTCTCGATGGTCTTCGTGCGGACGAGCGCGCTGAGCTGGACGCGTTTCTGGGCGACCGTCACGGACGCCCAGGTCGTGGCCGCGTACCGGCTGACGTTCGGGGCGTCGCTGGCGGCGGCGCTGGTCAACGCCGTCTTCGGACTGCTGGTCGCCTGGGTGCTGGTGCGTTACCCGTTCCCGGGCCGGCGGTTCGTGGACGGCCTGGTGGACCTGCCGTTCGCGCTCCCGACGGCGGTCGCGGGCATCTGCCTGACCGCCGTCTACGCGCCCAACGGGTGGATCGGGAGCTTCCTGGAGCCGCGCGGCATCAAGGTGGCGTTCGCGCCGCTCGGGGTGGTCGTGGCGCTCATCTTCATCGGGGTGCCGTTCGTGGTGCGCACGGTCCAGCCCGTGCTGGAGGATCTGGAGAAAGAGGTCGAGGAGGCCGCGTCGAGTCTGGGCGCGTCGCGCTGGCAGACCTTCGTGCGCGTGATCCTGCCCACGGTCTTCCCGGCGCTGCTGACGGGCTTCGCGCTCGCCTTCGCCCGGGCGCTGGGTGAATACGGTTCGGTCGTCTTCATCTCGGGGAACCTGCCGATGAAGACCGAGATCGTGCCGCTGATCATCATGTCCAAGCTCGAACAGTACGACTATCCCGGCGCCACC
>CADCTO010000625.1 GCA_902805585.1 uncultured Armatimonadota bacterium
GTACTGCGGGTCGTCCGCCGGATCGCCCATGGGGTCCATCGACGCCGGCAGGATGTCCTGCCCGCCGCTCATCTCGGGATCCATCGTCGGATCCATTCCCTGATCGTAGCCGGCGTTCTGGACGTTGTCGTTCTGGTTGTTATCGTTCCCGGTGACCCGCTCAACGAGGTCACCGAGCATTTTGCCTAGATCCATTGTCGCGCTCCTTTTTGTCGCGGTCCGCCGCGGTCTACCGCCCGCCCGGCCCCGGAGGGCCACCCATCATGCCGCCGCCGCCGCCACCACCACCGTAGCCGTTACCGGCACCGTAACCGCCGCCGGTCAGGCTCGGGTCGAACTGCGAAAACGACTGCGACCGGTAGCCGGCGGGCGCCGACGGCGCGGGGCCGCGGTACCGGGCGTAATCGGGTGCGTAGCGGGACACCTCGTCGGCGGGCACCTGCATCCCGCGCGACGGTACCGTGAGCCAGACCGGGCGGCCCCGGGCGTCCCGGTAGTACACGCCGCCGTTTTTGGACCGGTACAGCTGCTGCCTCCGGTTCGTCGCCGGCCGCGTCCCCATGCCCGTCCCGCCCGGCTGCCGGCCGGCGTTCTGCTGCGCCTGCTGCCCGGCCTGATGCCGCTTGTACAGGTAGTACAGCAGCGCGGCACCCGCCAGCAGGACGACCTTCTTCCGGGTGCTCATGCCCTGGCGCGGGGCGGGGTTCTGGCGGCCGAACTGCGCCCGGACCGGAAGCACGGCCACGGGCGCCGCGAGGCACAGCGCCGCCGCGAGCGCCGTCATCCGGCGACGTTCCGGTTTTTCAAACCATTGTGACACGGTCGGATTCCTTTCGTGCGAAAGCTCTCAGGGCCGGCGACGTCCGGTCCCCGGCGCCGCGCCGACAGGCGCGGCCGGTATCGTTCGCATCGTCGACAGCCGGTCCGAGCGCCTTCGCGCCGGACGGGGCGAGCCATCCGGGGGGTACCCACCCGCTCCGCCGGTTGAAACGCTTCGACGGGATCACAAAACCGTGAGGGAAACGGGAGCGCGTGTGGCACAACCCCAGCATGTCCTTTCGGCGATCCGGCTTTGCCCGTGTCCTGCCCGTCCTGGTTCTCTGGCTCGGTCTGCTCGCTTCGCCGGCCAGTCCCGCGTACCGCGGCGGATCGGACGACACGGTGTCCGCCTCCCGGTGCCGCACCCGCCAGGACTGGCGGGACGTCCGCGACTGGTGGCCGGCGGGGGACTTCGCGGTGCGCTTCCGCGTCCCCCGCGGCAGCCGCGTGCGGTGGCGCTTCGACAACGCGGGCGCCGCGCGCACCTTCCGGGCCGCCGGCAGATGCGTCCGGCAGAAAGGCGACTGGACCGTGATCGACCTGACCGCCGGGCTGCGGGCGCGCGCCCGCGGCGGCTACTGGCGCCCCGACGCCCACGCCTGGGCCGACGACCTGAACCTGGAGATCGTGAAGTGAGGAGGAGGCGGCGCCCCGGCCGGGGCGCCGCCGCTTATTTTGGGGGCCCGAAGTGGTCGCCGTACATCTCGGCGCAGTCGAGGGCGGTCGAGCGCTTGGCGGACCCTGCCAGGTAGTTGGCGAGGGCGATCAGCGCCCAATGACGCTGGCTGCGCGCCGTCGTCTGCTCCCACTCCTCGATGGTCGAGCCGCAGAAGCGCTGGATGTGCGGGTCGTTCTGGAAGCGGGACGCGCCGCGGGCGAGGGTGGTGAGTAGGCGGCCGCGCGGCGCGCGCGTTTGGAGGTAGGCCGTTGTCGCCGTGACGGCCTCGTGCCCGTTCTGGGCGACGATGGCCTCGCCCAGCCGGCGCAGCAGATCTTCGCCGGTCATGTCCTCACGGACGGACAGCGGCGGGGCCTCGGCCGGCACCGTCGCCGGGAACTGCCGGGCGACGGACGCGACGTCGTTGATGAAGATCGCCTCGTGGTACAGGGCTTTCACGGCGTGCGGGCTCCGGTACTCCCGTATCCAGAAGTTGACCACGTTGAGATAGTCGTGGACGTGGCCCGGCATGAAAAAGCCGTTCGGGTGCGCGATCTGCGCCATCCACCGCTGGCACGCGGCGGTCAGTGCGTCGGCCACGGCGATCACGGACTTGCCCGCCTTCAGAAGGTCCGTGACGCGTCCGATGACCTCCTCCCGGCTCCCGTCGATCACGAGGTCCATGGTCGCGGCGAGCTCGTCTTCGGTCAGCAGGCGGCGGCTGCGCAGGATGGCGGGCACCTCGCCCTTCAGACGCTGCGCACACACGGACGAGACGTAGTCGTAGAGTTCGTAAAAGAGCGGCGCGGTCGGCAGGTCGGGGACGACGGCCCAGTGCAGGCCGTGGCTGTTCTCCCAACCGAGGAACTGGCCGAGTTCGACCATGGCCCGCGCCCTGAGCGCCTTGTGCCCCGTCGAGCGCGTCTGGCGGTTGGCGATGGTCTCCTGCATCTCGAAGATGCCGGCCCGCAGGATGGCGTCCTCCAGCTTCACCTGGTAACCGGGTTCGCCGGTCAGTCCCAGGAACAGGCGGTAGCCCTCCACGCGGTCGCCGCGGAGCAGGGCGCCTTCCATGCCCTCCAGGCGCTCCTCGGGCGTGCCTCCGTCGGTCAGGGGTTCCTGGTCGGGGAAGTAGACGTTGGGCGGGTGCGGGATCGGGAACTCGTAGCCCGACTTGCCCATGTAGTGGCCCGGGAAGCGGCCGTGGACCTGGCCCCAGACGTCCAGCCCCTGCGGCACGTACCACATCGCCTGCGCCATCGGCAGCATCTTCTCGCCGTCGGGCAGGTAGCGCGTGAGCCGCAGCGACCCGCGCCAGGCCAGGACGGTGTGGTCGTAGTTGACGAGGGCCGGCTCGCCGTCTTTGGAGCGGACGTGCGCGGGGACGTTCAGGTACGGCGCGGACGCGTCGATGGCGTGCTGCACCACGTCGCGCAGCGGCTCGCCCTGGCGGAGCAGGCCGCAGAACGCGTCGGCCGCGTCCCGGTGCCGGGCCTGCAGCACGAACCCGGACATCTGCTGAGGCGTGTACTGCTCCGTCGCCATCCCCGCCCTCCTCGCCTGGTCCTCAGGCGGCGGGCCGCTCCCGGCGCCCGCCCCATGCTTTACCCTTTCGCCGCCCGCCGGGCATATCCTTCCCGAACGCTACGCCGCCGGTCCGGGGTCGCCGGAAGGGAGCGGGATGTCGGTGTCGAGCGCGAGCGGCGCGCCGAAGCAGGGCGTGCCGTCCGCGTTCCAGGTGAAGCGCTGGGCGCGCGCCGTCCGGCCCCGGTAGGTATACTCTTTGGCCGTTTTGGCGTGGTAGATGATCCAGTCTTCGGTCCCGTCGGGGGACTGGAAAAAGCCGTTGTGGCCGGGCCCGTACACGCCGTGCGCGTCGCTGCGGGTGAAGACGGGTTCGGGGTGCTGTGTCCAGGAGGCGGGTTCCATCACGTCGCTCCGCTCGTCGGCGACGAGCATCCCGAGCTTGTAGTCGGGCTTGCCGGTGTCGCAGGCGGAATAGACCAGGAAGATCCTGTCGTTGCGCCGCAGGCAGACCGGGCCTTCGCGCACCTCGTCGCAGCCGAACCCGCTTGCCGGAAGGTGGACGCGCTCGCCCGTGAGTGTCCACGGGTCGGTCATGCGCGAGAGGAACAGGACGTGGCCGGGGTGGCCCGCCCAGACGAAGTACAGGCTGCCGTCGGATTTTTGCAGAACCCCGCCGTCGATGGCGTAGTACCGGTCGTCCGGATCGGTGGCGAGGCTGCCCTTGTACGTATAGGGCCCCGTCGGGTCATCCGGACCGCCTTCGAGGACGTGCATCCGGTGGTTCACGTCGATCTCACAGTCCGAGGCCGTGTAGTAGAGGTACCAGCGTCGGCCGTTCGGCCCGTCCAGGAGGTAGAACTCCGGTGCCCAGATCATGGAGCAGCGGGTCGGCGTGTCGTCGCTCCAGACTTCAACGGGCGGAGTATCCGCGAGTTCGGCGATGCTGCGCGCCTTGACGATGGCGATGCGATCGCTGCCGGTGTAGGTCAGGTAGTAGAAGCCGTCGTGAAACACCAGCCACGGGTCGGGGCTGGCGCCGGTCCGTGGGCCGATAGGGTTCCGAAATGTCATCGTTCTTTCCTGTTTCGCGTGGCGCGAATGCCCTTGTCACTGAGTTCGCGGCGCCGGCGCCGCGAACTTCCACGTTCCCCACAATCGCGGCGTCAGCTCCGCTTCCGTGGCGAGGTCGGAGACCAGCCCGGTGGCCTTGTTGTGCCAGTAGACGCGCTGGAGCGTTTGCACGCCGTTGCCGCGCAGGATGCCGACGTCGCCGGGAAAAGTCAGCCCCGTTTCGGGGGCGAGGCGCAGCAGCGAGAGCGGCACCGACAGTTCGTAGTTGCCTTTCCCGTCCGCGGCGAGCGTCACCCGGGCGCTGACGTCCTCGACGCGGTCTATGGCGACCGTCTTGTTGATGCCGGCGTTGGAGATGAACCGGGTCGGCTCGCCGCCCGCTCCGGGGTCGCGCGGGCGGTACAGCACCGCGGTCGTCTGGCCCCCGACCCGGGTGACGAAAAGGCGCTGCCCGCCTTCGACGTTGCCGAGCAGGAGGTCCAGCCCGCCGCCGGTCTTGAACAGGTTCGCCAGCGCCTCGGGCTGATTCCGCAGCAGATTCGGGTCGCCGCTCTTCCAGGCGGCATAGAAGCGGTCACCGGAAACCGCCACGGCCGCGCTCGCCCGCTTGTCGATCGGCACGAACGCCGCGGCGGGCCAGTCGTCCACGCTTCCGTCCACGGCCGGAGCGTCCGGGCGGAGGGCGACCACGAGCGGCCCCTGTTTCTGCGCCTGCTGGCGTGCGGCCTCCTGCTGCGCGAAGTAGGCCTGCGCCTGTTCCAGCAGCGGCGCGGTGACGTCCAGCGTGACCGCGGGCAGGCGCCGCACCTGCTCCAGGCCCTCCACCCGCATCACGGCCGACGTGCCGCCGATGAGGTAGATCCCGCCGCCGGCGACCTGCGTCATCATCGGCCAGAAGTTTTCTTCCTGGAGGCTGAGGTCGTTCATCGGCATGCCCCGTCGCTCCTCCGGCGCGTTGAACGCGGCGACGCGCGCGTCCCGGAAGAGCGTGGCGACGAACAGGCCGTCGGCGGTGAACAGGTAGACGTTGCCCTTGTTTCCGTTGATGGCCCAGACGGGCCCGGCGTCCGAGCCGCGCGGAGTGACGAAACCGCCCAGGAGGCGTGTCGTGCCGACGAGGGTCCCCGGGCGTTCCGGCAGCGGGGCGTCGTGTGAGGCGTGGAGCCCGTGCCACAGCGACGGGTACGACCATAGCGGCACCCCGTTCTTCGCCCCGCCGACGCCATGGGGCGAGAAGGGTTCCGGGGCGTTGGTGAGCACGGCCCATCCGTTCGGGGCGATGAGCGCCTGGTCGCCGCCGCTCGACACCGGGTCCTGCGCTCCCGCCACCAGCACCTGCCCACGCGCCAGATCATAGCGGGGCGTGCCACGGGTATCGAAGCCGGCCGGGGCGAAGCGCACCGCACGCCGGTCCACCCGCGCGGCCACGAACGACAGGTCCGGCAGGACCGTGATCCCCCCGATACCGGAACCGGCGTTCGAGAACCACACCTCGCCGGGCTGGACGCGGGCGTCGCCGCTGGCGTCCGTCCAGGTGAAAAGAACGGCGTCGTCCGGTTTGAGGCCCCGCGGCAGGCGCGCCCGGAACGCGGCGGCGTTCGGGGTCTGCAGCACGGCCGGTCCGGCGCGATCCCAGTCGAAGTCGATGACGGCATCCACACGGGGCGCCGCGGCCGTCGTGCCGCGCAAATCCCCGTAGGCACCGCCGCTGTGGTAGTGCGCCGTCAGGCCGCCCGGCTCCCGCGATCCGGCCGAGGGGAACAGCCGGTCTGAAGGGACGATCTCGCGCGGCCGGCTCGGGCTCTCCCAGAAAAGCCGGGCCGTCGCGCCGCCCCCGTTCTGGAAGAACTCCATCACGATGTCGCAGCGCTTGCCGGCTTCGAGCGTGACGGTCGCGCTGTCTTCGGTCCTGCCCTTCTCCTGCCAGCGGTCGATGAGCTTTTGCCCGTTCACCCAGAGGCGGACGCCGTCGTCGCTGATCGTCGTGAAGCGGTAAGTCTCGCTGGAGCGGGGCAGGATCTGGCCGCTCCAGCGCGCGTAGAAATACCGGTTGTAGCCGGGCAGGGTCCAGGCGAGCAGCGGCCAGTGGGCGGCGCTGCCGAGCCCGGCGCGGGGCACGGCGACGCCGTTCTCCAGCGCGTACAGGAAGCCGAACGGGATCCCGCCGGTCGGGTTGTTGTTGAAGACGTTGGACAGGTAGCGGCGGTTGTTCCGGTACAGCACCGTCTGGGGCTGCGTCGATCCGATGGCGCCCTGCGGCAGGCGGGCCGGGTTGTGGTCGGAGCGCGAATAGACGCTCACCAGCCGGTCCGCCCCGGACTTCTCGTCCCGCGCGAACAGGAGGCCGCCGCCCTCGCCGCCGTAGTAGAAGCGGTTTTTGTCGCGCGGGTCGAGCTCGCCCCCGCCGCCGTACTGCGAGGGCCCGTAATAGGCGCTCGCCAGCTTCCCCTCCCGCGTCCAGACGCTGAGCCGCTTGGGCGCGAAGTCGTTTTCGGCGACCCAGAGGCGCCCCCGCCCGTCCACGGTGACGCCGCTCGGGTGGTTCATGTGCAGGGGGTCGTACGGGCCCGGGCGTGGCTTCCCCGGCCGCCCGATGGCGCGCAGGAGCTTGCCCGCCGGCGAAAACGCCTTGACCTGGTGGGAACCGCCCCAGTCGCTGACGTAGATGTTCCCCTGGGCGTCGAGCGTGACCCGTTGCGGGTCTTGGAGCCCAGCGGCGATCACCACTTCGGGTGCGGGAAGCCGGGTCGGGTCCGCCCCGAGTGGAGGAAAGCGCAGCAGACGCCGCCCGGACAGGGCGAGCAGGCGGCCCTGCCGATCGAAGAACACGTCCCGGGGGTCGGAGAGCACGGCCGTGCCGAGGGCCTTTCGGGCGCGGGCGTCCACGAACAGGAGTCGGTTCACGACGGGCAGACTCACGACCACCAGGCCGTCGCGCGCGGCCAGCCCGCCGACGCCCCGGCCGGCACCGTAGCCCTTGTCCGTCAGGTCCGGCGTGCCGGGCGGGAACTTCCACGTCGGGGCGAGCACGGGCTGGTCTTCGCCGGTGCCGAAGCGCGCGTCGCGCGGCGCCGCACCTCCGGCCTTCCGCAGCTCCGATAGGCGCAGCTCGTCGTCCCAGGCGGTCGCGGCGTAGGCGTACACGCCGGAAACGGGGTTCCTGCCGGCATCGCGCGCCAGGTGCGTCACGCCGGTCCAGGCGCCGCCGACCCAGCCCTGTCCCCAGAGTTTCCGGCCGTTCGTGTCGAGCCAGGCCAGCCCGCTGCCGCCCTCGCTCACCCAGGAGCCGGCCAGGATCTGGCCGCCCGGCGGAGCCGTTTTGCCGGGGCGAACGGGAGCGTGTTCCGCCGGCACCCACAGGATCGCCGAGGGGGGCGTGTGGTTGGTCAGCCACTCGCTCCCCTTGTCGGCGGTGCGCCAGGGCGGCCGGCCGTGGGAGTAGACGCTGCGCTCATAGCGGACGGTGATCTCGGGACGCACGAGGCCGCGAACGCGGTACGTGCCAGGCGACACCATCCGCCCCGGCAACTGGTAGACGCCCTGACGCGCCGCCTCGGGGTCCCGCCCCAGGTCGTCCAGACCGTCCCACCAGGCCGTGTTGTTTCCGGCCGGGAACGGCGTTTCGCTGACGAGGTTCCGCACGCGCCGCCCGGTGCGGGCGTCCTCGATCACCAGCGTCACGAAACCGGGCCGTACCAGGCGGAAGCGCACGGGGATCGGCGGATGCGGCGCGGCGGGCGCGTCCGCCGGAGCGGCGAGAGCGTTCCCGCTCCCGACCGTGGCCGACAGCAGCAACAGGGAGCAGAGGAAGCCGCGGAGGAGGATCGTCGTCAGTCGCGGCGTCCTTTGCGCGGTTCCGGTCAAGCGAACCTCCATACGGACTTGACCTTCAGCCCGCGAGGGTGTCGCGCACGAACGCAAGGTCCTCCGGCGACAGCGTCCGGTCCGCCCCGGCCACGTTGCAGGCGGCCTGACGCTCGTTGCGGAAGCCGGGGATGACGCAGGCGACGCGCGGCTGGGCCAGGATGTACTGGAGCGCGACGGCCGCCAGGTCCTCGGTCGTGTCGCCGAAGCGGGCCTTCAGTCTTTCCAGCCTGGGCTTCAGGGCGGCGATGGCCTCGGCCTGGAACGCGCCGCTGTCCTTGCGGTGGTCGCCGGGCTCGAACTGCGGCGGCTTCGACGGGTCGTACTTGTCCAGCAGGCGCGCCTGGGCGAGCGGGGAGAAGGCGACGAACGTCATGCCGTGCTCCTCCATCAGGCGGCTGACGCGGGAGCCGGGGCGGACGAACTGGTCGTCGAGGGCGTGCGCCCAGGACTGCAGCACCTGGGGCCGCACGACCGGCACGGCGCGCTCGAAGTCGTCGGCGGAGTAAGCGGACTGGCCCTTGAGCCGCACCTTACCCTCCGCCACGAGGGCGTCCATGGTCGCCGCCGCGTCGTCGAGCAGCGCGCCGTTTTTGCCGAAGTCGCCGTGGTGGAAGTAGTACAGGTCGATGTAATCCCGCTTCAGGTTGATCAGCGACTGCTCGCACTGGTGGCGGATGTGGGCGGGCTCGTAGGCGTGCGCCGCCGTGCCGGGGAAGTGCCCGATCTTGGTGGCGATGACCACGTCCGTGGACTTCACGCCGAGCCGGTCCAGAACGCGGGCCAGCATCCGCTCGGCGCGCCCGTTGCCGTACACGTCGGCGTTGTCGAAGTGGTTCACCCCCGCGTCCAGCCCGCGCTTGATCCCGGCCGTGATCTCGTCCTCGTCCACGTTCGCCCAGCCGTTCGGGCTCCCGTTGACCCAGTTCAGGCCGCCCATCGTCCAGCAGCCGAAGCTGATCTCCGACACTTTGACGTCGCTGGTCCCCAGATTCCGGTAGTTCATGTCGTCCTTTATGGCCGCCTGGTAGTTCGTCGCCGCACCTGAAGCTGGCCGATGAAATCCGTGGGCATCTCCTTCTCCGTGCCGAACCCCGGCGGCGAGGCTCTGGCTGCAGGGGTTGTTCCCGCCCACCTGCTTCTTTTCCTGCCGCGTGCCGACAATAAAGAGGGCCGGGGCTTGCGGCCCCGGCCCGTGTAAGGAGTTTCTCGTGTAAGTCTTGAGGGTGCAATCTCCGTGCCACGGAGCAGCGCACCCCGCAACAGAAGCCATATCCCTTGTCACAACCCTGTGACCCCGTACAGGGCAGGACGCCGCCGGAGGCACTACCCGGCGGCCGTACGCGTTGCTCGTTAATCCGTTCACACACCGGTGTCGCTTTCGTGTTGGTCACTAAAGTACCAGGAAGAATCAGATGCGCCGTCACCACGTGCTCCTGCTCGCCCTGATCGTCTCGCTGGGCGGGAACATCGCCAGAGCGCAGGGACCGGCGCGGCAGTACCACAGCATCCGCCGGCCCTCGCGCAGGGTGGAAGCCACCCTGAACGTCAGGGTCAGATTCCCCGGGATGCGGAAGATAGACAGCTGCAACATCATGTACCCGAAGGCGTACAACACCGCCGGGCAGACCATGCTCGAACCCGAGTCGGTGCTGGTCGGCGGCGTCGAGAGCACCGCCGTCCGGGCCTTCGAGGAGGCGAGCCCGCACAAGCGCTGGATGGCGCGCTGCTACCTGCCGGTCATGGGGAACACGGTCGTGTTCGCCGTGCGCTACCGGGTGCAGCTCTGGCAGCGCCGGCTGGTGCCCGGCCCGCCCCCCGAGGGCGAAGCGGTCGAGCCGATAACCCGCGCGCAGCGGATGCAGTTCACGGCGTCGACGGCGATGATCGACCACGCGTCCGAATCGGCCAAGCAGTTCCGCGCCAAACACGGGTTGAACCGGCTCCCGGGCGAGGACGAGGTGACGTTCGTGAAGCGGATGTTCCTGGCCACCACCGGGTCGTTCCGGTACCGGTACGTCCCCGGCCAGGACCGGGTCGCGAGCCACCTCTGGGCCATGCCCGACCGGTGGACCGACTGCGGCGGCTCGTCCGTGGCGTTCGTGTCGCTGGTCCGGGCCGGCGGGGTACCGGCGCGCCTCCCGGCGGGGTGGACCCTGTCGTCCATACACGTCCGATCCGAGGTCTACCTGACGGGTGTCGGGTGGCACCCCCTGGACGTCAGTTTCAGTTTGCAGAAGCCGGCGGCGGAGCGGGAGCGGAACTTCTTCCGCGGCGACGACGGGGAGTTCCTGATGCTGCACATGGACCCCGAATTCGTCCTCCCCACGGAGCGCCCCTCCGGCGTCACGAAGCAGGACTGGGTACAGGCGCCGACGGCGACCATCATGGGGTCCGGCTCGCTCGCCGATTCCGCCAGGACCCAGCAGATAAGCGTGGTCGACTTGCCCGCCGGTGCGGGGGCCTACGATCCGAAGAATCGTTTCGCCCGCGTGCTGAAGAAGGCCCCCCCGCGCCGATCCCGGCGCCAATCCCGATAATCGTACGGGTTTACGCGCCCTTGCCGCCCCGACCTTGCTGATTCGCTCCCCCTGCCCGGTGCCGCCGGGACAGGCCGCGGCGGACAGAAAAAGGCCCGGGGCGGTTAACGCTGCCCCGGGCCTTCGTGCTAGGACCAATAGCAAGGAGGACTGTGTGCATCCTGTGTCTACCCGGTGGACCGGGCGCACACAACCCGCCGCCGCAAAAAATCGGCCCTCAGCGCCATCCGGCGCATAGGTTCGCGTCCTCCTCGTCCACGTCGTCGGCCCGAGCGCGCCTGAGCGCTTCGGCGCGGTCAATGCCGGCAGATCCTTCTTCCGGGAGGAAAAGCCGGGCGCCGCGGCCAATGTGCTACCCATCACCCCGACGAAGCAAGGAGGCTCCGGCCGGAATCGCTGCCCTTCCCCGCGGCCGGGGCGGCGCCCGCCCGACCAGCAATGACCCAATCCACCAACGACGCGGCGCCCGGCCAGGCAGGGCGCGCGGCGGCGGCGACGCCCGCCGTCGATCCGGGCCGCCTGCCCGCCTGGGACGTGGACGAGCTTCCGCAGCCCAGGCCCCTGCGCGCCCGCAACATCCTCGCCCTCATCGGACCCGGGCTGGTGCTGGCGGGCGGCTCCATCGGGACCGGCGAGTGGGTGATGGGGCCGCAGACCGCGGCGCGCTACCAGGGCGCGATGATGTGGATCGTCCTGGTCTCCATCGCCGCCCAGGTGGTCCTGAACACCGAGGTCATGCGCTACACGCTGTGCACGGGCGAGCCGATCATGACGGGCTTCATGCGCAGCCGCCCCGGACCGCGCTTCTGGCTCTGCGTCTACCTCGTCCTCGACATCGGCGGCTGGTGGCCGGCGCGGGCGGGGCTGGCCGCGCAGATCCTGGTGGTCGCGGTGCAGGGGCTGGGGCCGCAGGACACGATCAGCCAGGAGCTGGTCCGCCAGGTCAGCTACGCCGTCTTCCTGGTCTGCGCCGTCCTCGTGCTCTTCGGCGGCAAGATCTACAACACGCTCCAGGTCGTGCTCGGCGGCAAGTTCCTGTCGACGTTCTTTTACATGCTCTTCTGCTGCCTGTTCTTCGTCTCCGCGGAAACCTGGGGGCGGATCTGGGGCGGGATGTTCGACGTCACCCGGCTGCCGCGCAACGAAGCCGGGGTCCCGACCATCGACTGGAGCCTGATCGCCGCGCTTGCGGGCTTCTCCGGAGTCGGCGGCCTGGGGAACATCATGGCGAGCAACTTCGTGCGGGAAAAGGGCTGGGGGATGGGCGGCAAGGTCGGGGCCATCCCCTCGGCGGTCGGCGGCCACCAGATCGAGCTGTCCCACATCGGGACGATACCCCCCGACAACGCCGAAACGCGGACGCGGTTCCGGGGCTGGTTCCGGTACCTGATCGTGGACCAGTACCTTTTCTGGGCCGTGGGGTCGGTCGTCGGGATGATGCTGCCGTGCATGCTGGGGGCGGAGTACCTGCGGGTCGAAAGCCTCCAGTCGGGCGACCAGTGGCGCTGGGCGGCGGCCCTGGCCACGGACTTCGGCGCTGCCCAGGGGCAGATCTTCCGGGTGCTCACGCTGATCTGCGGCCTTGTCATCATGATCCCGGGCCAGTTCTACGACGTGGACAACACGGCGCGCCGCTGGACCGACGCGGTCTGGTCGGGGAGCCAGCGCGCGCGCCGGCTGGACAAGGGCAAGGTCAAGCACCTGTACTACACGTTCGCCGGGGCGTACTTCGTGTGGGGGATCAGCGCCTACACGTTCTTCCCGAACCTTTCCGCCTCGACGATGATGGTGATCGCCGGCAACATGGCGAACCTGGCGATCGCCGTCGCGATCTTCCACACGCTGTACGTGAACTGCCGCTTCCTTCCGGCCTCGCTCCGGCCCAGCCGCGGAAAGCGCGCCGCCCTGATCGTCTCCGGCCTGTTCTTTACGATCATGTTCGGCCTGGTGGTGAACCAGAAGATCGTGCCCCTGCTGTTCGCCCCCCGCTAAGGGGGCGGGCCGCCGGCGGATCCGCCCTCACTCCGCGGGAGCGGGGGCGAATTCGTCGATGGCCGCCAGCAGTTCGCTGAGCTGGAGCGGCTTCGTGATGTAGCCGTCCATCCCGGCGTCGAGGCAGCGCTCCCGGTCCCCCTTCATCGCGTGCGCCGTCATCGCGATGATCGGGGTGTGGGTCCCGGTCTGCGCTTCCCGGGCCCGGATCGCCGCTGTCGCCTCGTAGCCGTCCATTTCGGGCATCTGGACGTCCATCAAGATCAGGTCGAAGCGCGTGGCCTCGACGGCGGCGACGGCTTCGCGTCCGTCGCCCGCCACCACCGCCGTGTGTCCGTGCTTTTCCAGCAGCCGGGCGGCAAGGCGCTGGTTCACGGCGTTGTCTTCGGCGACCAGGATCGTGAGGCCCGGACGCGACGCCGGAGCCTCCGGCGGGGCCGGCGCGACCGCCGCTTGCGGGTCCCGGCCGGTGCCGAGCAGGTTCATGATCGCGTCGAGCAGGTCGGACTGCTTGATGGGTTTCATCAGCGTGGCCGAGATGCCGAGCTCCCGGCACCGGGCCGCGTCGGCGGCGTGGTCCAGGGAGGAGAGCATCATCACGACGTGGTCGGCCGCGTCCGCGCGCTGCCGGATGCGCCCGGCGAGTTCGAGGCCGTCCATGCTCGGCATCATCCGGTCCAGCAAAACCAGGGCGAACGGGCGCGTGGCGTCGCCGGCCTGCGCCAGGGCCTGCAGGGCGGCGTCCGCGGAGTCCACCGCCGCCGGCAGCATCCCCCAGTTGCGCAGCATCTCTTCGAGGATCCGGCGGTTCGTGGCGTTGTCATCGACCACCAGGACGGGGAGCCCGGCGACCGCCGCCCGGTCCGGGGCGGTCGCGTGGAGGGGCGTGTCGTGCAGCCCGAACCGCGCCGTGAAGTGGAACGTGCTGCCGGCCCCCGGCGCGCTCTCGACCCGGATGTCCCCGCCCATCATCCCGACGATCTGCGAGGAGATCGTCAGCCCGAGCCCCGTGCCGCCGTACTTGCGGGTCGTCGAGCTGTCGGCCTGGGCGAACGCCTCGAAGATGTGCCGCTGCCGTTCCGGCGGGATGCCGATCCCGGTGTCCGAAACGGCGAAGTGGAGGAGGACACCATTGTCGTCCGCGCTTTCGCGGTGTACGCGGACGACGATCTCGCCGCGCTCGGTGAACTTGATGGCGTTCCCGACCAGGTTCACCAGGACCTGCCGCAGCCGGCCGGCGTCGCCGAGCAGCGCGTCCGGCACGTCGGGCAGGATGTGCGTCGCCAGCTCCAGCCCCTTGGCGTCCGCGCGCACCGCGAGCGCGCGCATCGTGTCCCCCACCGTGTCGCCGAGGCTGAACGGCGCGGTCTCCATCTCCAGCTTCCCGGCTTCGATCTTGGAGAAGTCGAGGATGCCGTTCAGCAGGACCAGAAGGTGGTCCGCGGACGACCGGACCGTTTCGAGGTATTCCCGCTGGTCCGGGGTCAGCTCGGTATCCAGCGCCAGCTCGGTCATCCCGATGATGCCGTTCATGGGCGTGCGCAGCTCGTGGCTCATGTTCGCCAGGAACTCGCTCTTGGCGCGCGTGGCGGCCTCGGCGGTCACCTTCGCCTTGCGCAGCTCTTCGACCGCGTGCTTCAGCTCGGTGATGTCTTCCGAGATGCCCAGAAGGTACTCCGGCCGGCCCTGTTCGTCGAGCAGCGGGATCTTCTTGGTGTGCAGGATGCGGACCCCCTGATGGAGCGTGTGGATCGGCTCCTCGGGGATGTCGGTCAGCATCCCGCCGTCGAGCACGGCGCGGTCCTTGGCGGTGAAGAAGTCGGCCTCCTCTTTGGGGAAGATGTCGCGGTCGTTCTTGCCGAGCAGCGCCTCGCGGGGGGAACCGATCAGCTCCTCGCCCGCCCGGTTGAACAGGACGAACCGCAGTTCCGCGGCGTCCTTGACGAAGATCATGTTGGGGATGTTTTCGACGATCGAGTCCAGGAAGTTCTTGATGCGACGGGTCCGTTCCTCGGACTGCCTGTCCTGCGTCACGTCGCGCGCCACGGCGTAAAAGAGCTGTTCGTCGGTCGAGGCGGACACCTGCCAGCGCAGCCACCGGTACGAGCCGTCTTTGGCCAGCATCCGGTTGTCGAAAAACACCGGCGGCGCCCCTTCCGCCAACCGTGCGGTGTGTTCCAACGTCTCCGGCCGGTCGTCCGGGTGGACGAAGTCGATGAACGGCTTGTCCATCAGGTCGTCCTGCGTGAAGCCGAGCACGCTCTCCCAGGCCGGGTTGAGCCGCTTGAAGCAGCCGTCGAAACCGGCGATACAGAAAAGGTCACGCGACAGCGTGAAGAACTGGCTCAGTTCCACGTCGAATCTCCCCGTCCCGTGATCGTCAGGCTCCGCGACACGTCCGCCCCTATCGGCGGCGACCGAACCGGCGCCGGCGGCATCCCCGGATGCGCCTGATATCCTAATATCCTAACACAGTCCGGGACACACCTCCACCCGCCTGTGATATCTTCAGCTACCGCGGCCCATTGTCCGGGTCTGCGTGTCCTCGAACCCGTTGAAAACCGCGGCGCCGGTGCTATAATTCGTGCAGGCAAAGGGGCCGGGCGTCCGACAACGAGGATCCGAGGAGCGGGGCGAAGGGACAGGCGTCGCGCCGCGACCTATGCCCCTGCATAAGGCGATGCATATCTACCCTCAGGACCTGGGTCAGGCATGGCGC
>CADCTO010000626.1 GCA_902805585.1 uncultured Armatimonadota bacterium
CGTCCGATCTCACCCCGAACGCCGTGGCGACCCTCGACAAGCAGTCGCAGTGGCTGGGGCGCTATCCCCGCTACACGTTCCTGATCGAGGGCCACGCCGACGAGCGGGGCACCCGGGACTACAACTATTCCTTGAGCGGCCGCCGGGCTCAAACCGTGCGCGAATATCTCGGCTCGCGCGGCATCGGCGCCGACCGTCTGCGGACCGTTCCCTACGGCAAGGAGCGGCCTGTGGCGGTTTGCGACGATATCTCCTGCTGGTCGCAGAACCGCCGGGCGGTGACGGTGCTGGATGCGGGCGCGGGTTCCTGAAGCTGCGGACGCCACACGTCCCACATCGTCACCCCGGCCGAAGCGCAGCGGAGTGCCGGAACTGCGTGGGCGTTAGGGCCTACGCCGACCTGGTGTTCTTCCGCAGAGCGGACCCGGCTCTCGCCTGCGGCTCGGCCGGCATGACAGGGCACGCAGCGGGCGCGCCGCATTTCCGCCCGGCCGGCGCGCATGTTAAACCCTCGCCGTTTCGCCGAGACCGCCACGCCATGCGCACCCTGCTGCTCGCTGCCGCCCTCCTGCTCGCGGGAGGCGTCGCTCCGGCCGTCGCCCAGGACGCCGCCGAGTTCGTGGTGCGGCTGAATCGCCTGGAAGGGCAGATGCGGCAGATGTCCGGGCAGATCGAGCAACTCCAGTTCGAGAACCGGCAGCTCAAGGACCAGCTTCGCCGCTTCCAGGAGGACACCGAGTTCCGGTTCCAGGAGGGCAGGGGAGGCGCACCCCGGGCGCAGGCGCCCGCCGCCACGTCGCCCCCCGTCACGGCCCAAAATCCGGTTGCCCAGCCGCCCCGGTCGCCCGTCCGTCGGAGCGACGCCTTCGATCCGTCCGTTCAGCCCGGCGCTCCCGGAGCGCCTCGGCAACTCGGGACCGCACCGGGCTTGGTCGCTCCGTCCGCCTCCGGCGAGCCGACGCCGCCGCGCGGTGTGCAGGCCGACGCGAACCGGAGCATCGAGGACATCATCGACGACGCCCCCCCCGCCGGCGCCCGGCCGCTCGACCTGAGCCCCACCGCCCAGCCGACCGTGTCTCCGACGCGGCCCAGCGTCGCCG
>CADCTO010000627.1 GCA_902805585.1 uncultured Armatimonadota bacterium
GCGGCGCCACCGCCGGTCGAGCCCGCGCCGAGCAGCCGGAACAGGGCGCCGCTGCGGGGCGCCGGCGGCGGCACCGTTTCGCCGCCGGATTCCGGGTCGCCCCCCTCCGTCCAGGCGTGGTACCCCGAGGCGCTATTCTCGGCATCCACGAACAGCAGCACGACCCCGGGCGGGAAAGCGGCGATCAGGACCGCCCCCACCTCCCGCATCCAGGGGACCGCCTCCGGGCCGGCGGCGAGCGCGCGCCAGCCGCCGGGCGGGGCGGCGTCGCTGAGCAGCAGACCCAGCGCGTCGAGCCGCGCCCGCTCGTCCGGGGTCCGGCCCCAGCGGCGCTGCAGGTGACGGAAGACCATGCCCGGGGAATCCGCCCGCAGGAACAGGGCGGACCAGCCCGCGCTCCGGCGGACGGGCATCAGCGTCCCGTCGTCACGGCCTCGGCGCGCGCGGGGGCGCGGCGGCGGCCCCGGGCCATCTCTTCCTCGGGCAGCAGCTCACTCAGTTGCCCGGCGGCGGCCGCCGGGATCTTGTTGCCCCGCGTGTCCGTGACGTAGAACGCGATGCGCGCGAAACCGCCCCAGGTCGAGAGCCGGGCGGAGTGGATGTTCCACTCCACCGACGACACGGCGGACGCGACCCGGTACATGACCCCCTTGGTGTCCGGGGCCTGCACGTCGACGATGGCGTATTTTTCCGAGGTCTGGTCGTCCACGCGCAGCGAGCGCACGGGCTGCACCTTCTCGGTCGGCTTGCCGCGGCGCTCCAGCAGCGCGCGGACCGTCGTCTCGCCCGTCAGCGCCTGCCGGAACGCTTCCTCCAGGTCGCTGCGCTTCATGGGCGAGAGCGGCTTTTCGCGGAAGTCCACCCAGAGCGTGTCGATGGCGATCCGGTCCGACGACGTGCGCGTAAACACCTGCGCCGAGTGGACGTTGACGTCGTGCGCGAACAGGACCCCGGCGATCTTGGCCAGGAGGCCAGGCTTCGGGTCGTCGTAGGTGACCACGGTCAGCTCGGTGTAGTCCGAGCCGAACTCGGTGCGCGTGTCGACCATCGGGCGGTACGTGTCGCGGACGCGCCCGATCATCGCCATGTGCAGGTACATGTCTTCCAGCGACGTGTTGAGCAGGTACGAGGCGGGCATGGCGGCCGTGTGCTCGTGGATCGCCTCGACGGGGATGCTCTTTTCGCGCGAAAGCTGCCGGCGGACGCGCTCGCGGAAGGCGGCGACGTTGGGCAGGCGCGGCGCTTCCGCCGCCTCCCCGCCCTGCGACAGGGCGGCCTCGGCGCGCAGGTACAGGTCGCCCAGGAAGCGGGCCTTGACCTCGGTCCAGACCCCGGCGCCCACGGCGGCCGTGTCGGCGTAGGTGAGCAGGTACAGCATGCGCAACAGATCCACGTCCTGCACGACGCGGGTGAAGTCGCGGACCGTTTCGTCGAGCGCCAGGTCGCGCAGCCGCGACGTCTCGGCCATCAGGAGGTGGTGGCGAACGAGCAGCGTGACGCGCTCGGTCATCTCCGGCGGGCACCCGAGCCGTTCGCAGATGATCGGCACGCGCTCCGCGCCGGTCTCGGCGTGCTTGCCCGGCCACTGCTTGCCGATGTCGTGGAGCAGGGCGGCCAGGTACAGGGTCTCGGGGGAGACGACCTCCTCCAGCAGCCGCCGGTACTCGACCAGCGGGGACTCGGTCGCCATGCGCAGGCGCTCCAGGTTGCGCAGCACGAACAGCGTGTGCTCGCCGACCGTGAACTCGTGGGCCGGATCGTAGGGGATCAGGTCCATGCACGCCTCCAGCTCGGGCAGGATGCAGCCCAGCAGCCCGGTGTTCTGCATCTGGCGCACCGCCCAGTACACGTTGCGCGGGCGCGCCAGGAGCTGCAGGAAGAGAGGACCCGCTTCGCGGAGGTGCGAGGGATGAGGGGCGAGAGATGAGGAGGGAGAAGATGACTCTTTCTCATCCCTCATCCCTCGCACCTCATCCCTGAGCTTTTCGGCGTGCCGCTGCATCGCCTCCTCGGTGGAGAGCGCCAGATCCAGGTCGTAACTCTGGCAGGCGTGGAGGGCGCGCAACGGCCAGAGCGGGTCGCCCTCGACCTCGGCCGGATCGGCGACCGTGACGGACCGCCGGACCGACGAAAGCCCGCCGCCCAGCGGCAGCGGCGACTGGAGGCAGCGCACCAGGATCTTGTTGGCGATGTGGTGGACCTGGCCGACCTGGTGGTAGTAGTCGCGCATGAACCGCTCGACGCCCGGGGACGCCGCCTCGTCCTCGTACCGGAGCCGGGCGGCGATCGCCTCCTGGCGCTCGACCGTCAGCGTGTCGCGCGCCTCGCCCGCCAGCAGGTGGACCAGGTTGCGGATCGTGAACAGGAACTCGCGGGCCTCGGCGACCACGCGCGCCTCGCCGGGGGTCAGCACCTTCCGCTTGACCAGGTCGCGCCACAGGGCGTCGCCGTTTTTGTTGAAACGGACTTCGGCCACCCACTCCGCCGCCTGGATGTCCCGCATCCCGCCCGCGCCTTCCTTGACGTTGGGCTCGACGCCGTAGGGCGTGACGACGCCTTTGTCCAGCGTGGCGTTGCGCTCGGCGTACTTGGCGAAAAGGAAGTCGGTCGTTTGAAGGCGCTGCATGAACGCGCGGTCGAATTGAGCGAACAGGCCGTGATTTCCGGCGACGCAGCGCGCGTCCAGGAGCGCGGTCTGCGTCTGGTGGTCGAGCCCCTCGAAGTCGGAAAAAAGGCGGTACGCGTAGCCGACCTTCATCCGCGCGCCGGACAGGAAGACGTCCATGACCAGGCGGAACATCTCCTTGATCACACGGTTCAGGTAGGTGTCGTCGTCCCGCGAGGGCAGGAACGTGATGTCCAGGTCGGAGTGGGGAGAGAGTTCGCGCCGCCCGTAGCCGCCGGTGGCGACGATGGCGATGGCGTGCGCGTCCGGGTCGTCGGCCGGGGCGTCGCCCTCGGCGCGCTCGACGGCCAGCGCGAACATGCGCCGCACCAGACTGTCGATCAGGTCGGTGTGACGGCGCATCCAGACGCGCCCGCCGGTCTCGGGGCTCCATTCTTCCATGAGCGCCTGGCGCTCGCGCACCAGGAAGTCGGTCAGACCGCGGTCGTCGGAAAGGGTCGCGAGTTGTTGTTTCCAGTGTTGCATACCGGTTTTCTTTTCCTTGCCGCGGCCCGTAAATCCTTTGCGGAACCATGCGGGACCGGCGGTCCGTAGAAAAATGCGGTATGATGTGTGCAATAGCCGCGGACAGAGGATTTTTGCCGCGGAAGCCGAATAGACGGTGGGTGGCTCTCGAACGGAGCGGCGACCCGGGGAGGAAACGGATACTCATGATTTGGCGTGGCACAACCCGCGCGTGCGGCGCGGCGGCGCTGGCGCTGGCGGCGCTGACACAGGCGGGGCCGGCTCAGGCGCAGATCGAGCGCTCCCTGGTGGGCATCCGCCTGAACACCAGCTCCAGGAACGTTCTGGCCAAGTACGGCAACCCCACGCAGATCGTGGTGGGCGAGATCGGCTTCCGCACGCCGGGCAGCTCCGTGGGCGCCGCCATGGGCGCCGGCGGCGGGGGCGGCATGCCCGGCGGGGGCGGCATGCCCGGCGGGGGCGGCTACCCCGGCTCCGGCGGC
>CADCTO010000628.1 GCA_902805585.1 uncultured Armatimonadota bacterium
GTTGCGCGAATACAGGCAGCGGTACGGGATGCCATACGGCGACGGGGCCGGGTGGAAGATGGTCGGCTTGCCCGGGTACAGGAGGCCCGCCGGATGGTGGTCGTCCATCGACCAGCCGCCGTAGGCCACGGTATCGTCGAAGGCGCCGCCGGCGCGCACGTCGTTCTGCGTCAGCATGTGGTCGCCCACATAGCGGCGGCTTTCGCGCTTGCCCGGCAGGGAGCCCATCCACTCCAGCGCCCAATTCTCCGCCGTTTCTCGCCCGGGAGCGAGGTTCTTGATGTAGTCCCACACGCCGTAGCCGACGCGCATCAGCTCATCGCGGATCGCTTCGGCGTCGCCGATGGTGTCGTCCAGTCCGCCCAGCTCGATCCACCAGAAGTTGGCGCCGTTGACGCCGTTCATCCGGTGGGGCAGGTCTTCCGGCCGCGTGAACTTGTACGCCCACCGGGGCGGGGAGAACGGCTGCGACTCGTCGGTGCGGCGCAACTGGATCAGCAGGCTGTTGCCCATCGTCTTGCGGTCCGCCGCCGCCGGCTCGATGTCCTCGCCGAACTCGCTTCGCGCCTCGCGCCCCATCCGGAACTCCGCCGGCGTCACCGCGGCCAGGATCGAATCGCCGGAGCAGTCGATGAACTGCCGGGCGTGGATGGTGTGCCAGGTCTGGCTGGTGAGTTGCCAGGCCGTGATGCCGACAATACGGTCACCGTCCATCTGCGCGTCGGTGCAGGAGCAGTTCAGGAACGGCGTCAGGTTCGGCTGGAAGCGGATCTTGCCGTAGAGGACGCCGTCCCAGATCGAGTAGTTCAGCGACGGGTTATGGTACTGGTTGTCCAACTGGATCTCTTCTAGCAGACCCGTCTCTTTATTGTCCTTCCCGTGCGCGCCGCAGATCCACATGCGGATCTCGCTGGAAGCGTTGCCGCCGAAGACGGGTCGGTCGTGCACGAGGGCAGTCTTCGCCCCGTTACGGGCGGCGGCCAGGGCGGCGCACATGCCGGCCATGCCGCCGCCGATGACGCAGACATCGAACTCATGCGTTTGGCGATGTAGACGGGACACAGGAATCTCCTTTTTCATCGTCATTCGGGGTGCCATGGCGCGCGATGACGGCTCGTAGGGCGGCGGGATGGGCTTCCCACAGCCTCGCGTTTCCTCGATGTCGGTGAAGCGGAACTTGACGGTGCCGTATGTCCCGGAGCTTCACGGTTCGACCGTCACGACCGCCCGCCGGTAGCTGAACAGGCTCGGGGAGCCGTCGTCCTGGACCTGAAGGAGGACGTGAACGGTTTCCGGTCGCTGCACCGGGGGAGCGGTGAAGGACGTCTGCTCGCCTTCGGTCGACCCGAGTCTGATCTCCGCGCGGCAGGTCCCGGCCTCGGGGTAGACGAGCCACGTCGTCCGCAGCGCGTTGCCGTCCGGGTCTTTCGTGCCCCTGGCGGAGAGAGTGACGGTTTCGCCCGCCTTGGCCCGCAACGCGACTATTCGTTTCGTGCCGTCCCCGTTGAGCACGGCGACCGGGTTGTGGTTGGCCTTCCCGTACGCGTCGGCCACGCACCAATCCATCCGGGCGGCGAAGTCGTTCTGGAAGTGCTCCCGCCAGCGCCAGACCGTCGCCTGGTCGGAGTCATAGGTCTTACCGTCCTCGGCGGCGACCCGGTCGCGGCTCTCCGTATTGTTGTTGGTCCAGCAGGGACGGGGTTCCCCGCGGAAGGTGTCGAAAACGTAGCGCCCGCCCCAGCCGCCGAAGGCGGGGCTCAGGTGCCAGCCCAGGCCGTTGTTGACCAGACCGAGGAAGGAGGGCGTGTCGCCTTCCATGATGTAGGCGACCTTCGGGTACAGCGCCCCCAGAGGGCCGTGGTTCCGGATGACGTTCTCCTCCAGCCAGGGGTTCTGCACGAGCGAGAGCTTGTGGCCCGGCCCGTTCTTGTAGTGGCGGTCGCCACTGATGCCGGTCCAGGTAGCCCGGGCGTAATCCTTGGAGCCGGTGTCGCTGGGGCTGACGATGTAGAACAGGTCCGGGAACTCGCGCCGGAGCCACGGGCCCGCGTCGTCCTGATCGGAGATGGCGTAGACGCGAAGCCTGGCCACCAGACGCTTCATCTCGGCGGGAGTCCGCGTCTTGCGCGCGTCCCACAGCGCCTGCGCGAGCGTGTTCGCCCCGCCCCAGACGCTCACCCACAGCGGGCGTCCGTCCTCCCGGTCGGCGGCTTCGAGGAGGAGCCCGGAGCCGGGCGTGGCTTTGCCGTCGCCCACCGCCGCCATCCCGTAGCCGCCCTGGCCGGTCCTCGTGACCGACAGCAGGCGCTCCCCGGTCGGGAAGCCCGGCGCGTGCTTCAGGAGGTTGTTCCGGACCTGAGCGTAGGCGTCGATCTGCCGCCGGATCAGGTCCTCCCGCGGCTTGCCGCGCAGCCAGGTGGAGGTGGTGGCGACCAGCCCCTCGACGTCGTACTCGTTGGAGTAGACCAGGAAACGGACCAGCGACTCCTCGTCGTCCGGCTCGTTCGAGATGTCGGTAAGGACGAGCACCCGCTGCCGCTGCGCGTCCTCCTGCGCGGCGTTCGGCTCCCTCGCGTCCGCTGCGCGGCCCGCCGCCATGCACGCGAGGGCGAGCAGCAAAAGCCCGCCGCCGATCGGCCTCTTCATGATCTACCCGACCTCCGTACGAGGGGCGCCGGCCCCACCATTCGCCTCCGATGAGCCGCGGCTTCGCGATCCGTGGCCGGTGGCGAGCGATACCGGACGCTTCATAGAGGGATCACCGCCAGCTTCGCGCTTACCGTTTTCCCCTGCACCTTCACGGGCCGGCCGGACGGATTGGCGACGACCAGATAGCGCTTCCCGGCGCGGGTCACCTGCGCGGCGGCGGCCTCCCCGGTTCCGAGCGGCTTCCCCGCCGTGTCCGTCACCGGGAGTTCCACCGGTGCCGGATCGCCGCCCGTTCCGGTGACGGAGACGGACCAGGCGTAGACCGTGCGCGCCGCCCGGCGGCGGGCGATGACGATGGGCACGCGGTCTTCGGTGTTCGCCCCGACGCCGGTCCCGACCAGGAAGGTCGTCTTCCCGTTTGGAAGGTTTCCGGCGGCGGTGTCGGCGAAGCGGACCACCGACGAGCGTGCGTCGCCGCCGGCGCTGAGGGTGAGGGCGAATCCGCCGCGTCCCCGCTCCTCCCGCTTCACGTCACGCAGGTGGGCGTATCCCGGCCGATCCGGCGCGGTGAACGGCGGGGCGGCGGCGGACGGTGGGAGCCTCCCCACCGTCCCCGACGGGTGGTACGCGAGGTCCAGGGTGCGCGGCCTGTTGTCGTCCGCCCGCACCAGGTCCAGGAAAACGACCAGGTCCGTTCCCAGCAGGAACGCGGCGCGGCGGAAGGAGAGGCCGGGGTAGACGGGGCCGGCGTCGGCGAGGACGCCGCTCCAGCCGGGCTGCGTCTGGAAGTCCAGGCACCTGCCCGTCGCCGCTTTCTGGTTCTCCTCGTCGACGACCAGGGTGTTATGGGCGAGGGTGGTCTTGTACCACCCGGCCTGGACCGGCACGCCGTAGTTGGCGGTGCCGGGGTCGTCGGCGAGGACGCGCCCCGCGCCGTACAGGACGAAGTTGTTCTTGTCCGGGTGCCCGTGGCCGCCGCCGTGGGGGCCGTACTTCAAACAGAGCCAGGTGGCCGTCGCGCCGGCGCCCGCGCGCAGGATCGCGTAGCCCGAGGCGGGGAAGTTGCGAGAGGCGTCGGGCACGCCGCCGGGCGGGGGCAGGCTCTCGACGCCGGAAACGAGGGCCGGCAGCGTGCGGCGGCTGCTCCCCTGGAGGGGGAGGGCCAGGCGCGGGTCCTTCCAGCGGGCGAAGGCGATCTCGTAGGCGGCGTTCCCGCGGGCGGTCGCCTTGCCCGAGTCGTTGAAGGCGGGGAGCCGCCCGTCGGGCATCGCCATTTCGACCGGGGCGAGAAAGAAGCGCCGGTACCGGTCGCCGACGGGACCGGCGTAGACGTCGATGCCGGCGCGGGCGGCGGCCTCGGACAGCGGCTGCAGGGCGCTCATCGTGTAGAAATGGTAGCCCCAGGCGCCTTCGTACCAGGGGCCGTCCTCGGTGACGCCGTTCAGGATCTGCGCCTGCATCCCCCGCTGGGGGTCGTCGATCGCCTCGGCGATCAGGTCGAAGTCGCCGAAGAGCAGTCCCACCAGGCCGACGGCGCTGTTCTTCCAGCACTGGATGTTGTGGATGCCCATCCGGTGCCGGCGGATCACTTCGGTGGCCGGGTAGAAGAGCTTCGTCCTCAGCGTCTCGACCTCGGCCGGGGAGAGTGTGTCCCAGATCAGGTCGCAGCCCTGCGCCATGGGGATCAGCCAGGTGCTCTCGTCCAGCGTCTGCGGGCCGACGCGCCCGCCGCCGACGTTGGGCTTGCCGTGGATGTCGTGCAGGGGGTACGTGAGGTATCTGGCGGCGTAGGCCAGCAGTATCTCGCCCGCCTTGGCGGCGTAACGCCGTTCGCTGGTCAGCCGATAGAGCAGGCCCAGGTCGCGGACCGCCCCGGCGTGGCGGTCGTGCTCCGTGCTGAGGACCACGTCATCGTAGGGGTAGCCGGTGTAGACCTCGCCCCCGACCGGGCAGGCGTGCCGCGTGGGGGACTCCGTCCGCAGACGCGCCCCGTGCTTGGGGCAGGCGTACCAGTGGAACCACTGCCCGCCCCGGTCCGGCAGCCGGATCTCCCGGCTCAGCCAGGGGCCGCCCCGCTGTTTCAGGTCGGCGACGAAGGCGCGGCCCCACTCGGTCTGTTCGGCGCGGCGCTTCAAGGAGGGCAGTTCCGGCGCGGAGACGAGAAGGCAGGGATGGGCGGAAAGGCTGCTCGCGTGGTCCCGGGTCACGAGCGGGGTCACGGGCGCGGGGCGCTTCGGCCCCGCCGTGTTGACCGCGGCGCCCGGAGGCAGCGGGGTGACGCGCAGGTCGTCCACCAGCAGGCGGGCGGCCGCGGCGTCGGCAGCCGTCTCGACGCGGAACTGGAGAGAGCCGCCCGACCGATCCGGGGCCTCCCCCCACTGGTCCTCGAACTCCTGGAGCGCGATCCGGGCCTGCCGCCACTCTCCGGCCGGCGGCACCGTCAGGTGGTAGATGGCCTGCCAGCCAGACGCCAGGGGATAGGCGACGGCCTTCACGATCAGTGTCCGCACGCCCGCCGCCCCCTCGACTTTGTACCAGAACCGGAGCGTCCTGCCGCGCGCCACGGCGTCCCGCTTCGCGCCCAGCGCGAAACTCAGGGAAGACACCTTCCCCTGCGGGAGCTCCCAGGCAAGCGCTCCGCTTCCTTCCTTCCGATCCGTCGCCAGTGACGCCCCCGGCGACCACCCCGTCAGGGTGTCGGTGTTGGACAGGACGACGTCGGCGGAAGCCCCGGCCTGCCCGGCACGCGCCGCGGCGGAGCCCGACAGCACAAGCGCGATCAGCGGCCATAGTTGGATCCATCTCACCGTGCGACCTCGTAGCCGTCCTGCGCAGACAGCGGCCTTCTCCACCACCAGTTCGACGCTCGACCCGGCTCTCACCTCCCCGCATTGTGGGACTGCACTAGCTCGTGAACGCATGGAACAGGGTCGTGTACAGGCTGAGGACTTTTTCCGGGTCCGGCCCCTGGTAGGCGCATTCGTTGGAAACGTAGCCCTGGTAGCCGTCCCGCACGAGCAGGCGGAAGAACTCCTGGTAATAGCGCCATTCCCCGGGCCGCTCCATCTGGTGCGTGTGGATCGAGGTCAGATGGGGGGCGACCAGGTCATAGAGCGGCGCGATGGAGGAGGCGTCTCCGGGCAAGCGCCAGCCTTTCGCCGCGCCGACCCGCCATTGCGAATTGAAAACGATGCCGACGTTGGCCAGGCCCGCCTGGCGCACCACCTGCGTGACGTAGACCGGATCGGTGAAGCTGCCGTGCGCCTCGATGGACACGGTCACCCCCCGGGGCTGAGCGTAGCCGCCCAGCTCGCGCAGCGCGGCCGCCACGTTCTCCAGAACCGCCGCGCGCGCCCCTTCGTCATCGGGCACCTGGTCCCCGAGCACGCGCACATGGTCACATCCCATCCGGGCGGCCTGTTCGATCACCCGCTTCACCTGCTCGACGTTGCGGCGCCGCTCCGCTTCCTGCGGTGCGTGGAACGCGCAGCAACTGGTCAGCGAGCCGACGATCAGGCCGGCCCCCCGCAGCGTCTGCGCTACGCTCTCCACGTGCTCGTCCGGCGCGTCCGCCTCAAGCCCGTGCCGCTGTTTGAAATCCTGGAGAAACTCGACGCCCTGGTAACCCGCGGCGCGGCAGACCTCGGCGATCCGTTCCACCTCCCATTCCTGCGCCGTCTGGTAGGTGTTGAGAACCCATTTCATGCTCCCGTGCCTCCTCGTCGAAGCGATAAAAGCTCCGGAGTTACTCCTTAGACAAAAGCGAGCGCGTTCCCTGCGGCCCGCAGGGAACGCGCTCGACGCCGGCGAACAGGTCAGGGCGGCGGATTCTGAGGCCGCTCGACCCCGATCCGCTTGACGGACGGCCTGCGAAAGCCGACGCGCGGGGCGGGCGCTGAACTGCCCGGGCCGTACCCGGTCCCGTTCGAAGCCTGCGACAGCATCGTTTTGACGGGGGAAGGAGGAGATCGTGTCGAGTCGATTCGTCCGTATCGGCCTGATCGGTACGGGGAACATGGGCCGGGGGCACCTCCGGCGTCTACAGGAGATCCCGGAGGCCCGGATCGTCGCCGTCTGCGACATCGTCGAGGAGCGGGTGAGATCGGTCGCGGAGCCGCTTCAGGTGTCGGCCTACACGGACGGCCCGCAGATGATCGCCGAAGCGGAAATGGACGCCCTGTATGTCTGCGTCCCGCCGGATCAGCACGGCGATATGGAGATACAGGCCGCACGGAAGGGTCTGCACCTGTTCGTCGAGAAGCCGGTCAACCTGTACCTGGACCGCGCGCTGGAGGTCGCCGACGCGATCCGCGCGGCCGGGGTGATGACGCAGTCCGGTTACGTTTTCCGGTATCAGGCCGGCGCCCTCCAGCTCAAGCGTTTCCTGGAAGACAAGCCGGTCGGCACGGCCAGCGTCGTCCGCTGGGGCGGCATCCCCGCGGCGCCCTGGTGGCGCAAATACGAGGAGTCCGGCGGGCAGCTCGTCGAGATGACGACGCATCAGGTGGACCTGCTGCGCTGGGTGATGGGCGAGGTGGAGGCCGTTTCGGCCAGCTACTCCTTCCGCCGCCTGCTCGCCGACCAGCCCGACGTGACCGTCCCGGATACGCAGACCGTGCTGCTCCACTTCCGCTCCGGCGCTTCGGCCACGATCAGCACCTCGTGCGCCCTCGGCACGGCGTTTCGGGGCGAGGCGGAGTTCGTCATCCGCGACGCCCGCGTGATCTGGAAAGCGGACGGCATCCGGGTGGAGCCCGAAGGCGCGTACGCGCTCCCGCCCGCTCCGGAAGAGACTCCCGGCATCGACGCCGCGTTCGTCCGTGCCGTGGCCAGCGGTAACCCCGTTTTCCTCCGGAGCCCCTACGACGACGCGCTGCGCTCGGTCGCCGTGACGCTCGCGGCGAACCGTTCCGCCGAGGACGGCGGCCGCCTGGTCCGGATGGAGGAACTTCTGGGGCCTCTCCCCTGAGGGGCACAAACAGAAGGGGGAGGAGCAGCGCCGGGAATGTCTTCGTCAACCGACCGCGCCCCGTTCGCGAGCCCGGGAGCCGCCCGCCGGGCGTTCGCGCGACTCCTGAAGATCCCCGCCGCCGCGCCGACCGTGCGGCCGGAGCGGCGGCACGCCCGGGAAGAAGACGGCCTGGTCGTGGAAGACCTGTGCTGGGGTTCCCTGGACGGCGAGCGGCCGACGGCGCTCGTCGTGTCGCCCGCACGCCGTGAAGGGCCCTTGCCCGCGGTCGTCTGCCTGCACGGGACCGGCGGAAGCCGCGAGTCGGTCTGCGCCCCGACGTTCGGGGTGGGGGAGTGGACGCCACACGGCGGCACGGTCCCCCATGCCGCTCTTTTGGGCTGGGGGCGCGAACTGGCGCGGCAAGGGTACGTCGTCCTGGCCCTGACGCAGCGCGGGCTGGACGTGCGGGGCCCGGACACCAACGACCAGGCCAAGGAACTGCTGGTCCGTGGGCGGACGCTGATGGGCGCCATCGTCTACGAGATACGTCAGGCCGTCACCTACCTGCAAAGCCGCGGCGACGTGGACCCGGCCCGCGTCGGCATGACGGGGATGTCGTTCGGGGGCATCACGACGTTCTACTCCTGGCTGGTGGACGACCGCATCGCCGCCGCGGCGCCCGTCTGCGGCGGGGTCGGGTCCGTGGACGTGTTCCTGAGCCGCGGCAAGCGCGGCTACCACGGCTTTTACTGGTGGATACCGGGCATGCTCGCGAGAGGCGACCAGGGAGACTTCGCCGCCGCCCAGGCCCCGCGCCCTTTGATGCTGTGGGCGCCGTTGAACGACATCGGCATGCCCGGAGAAGGGGTGGACCGCTTCCTCGACGTCGTCGGGCCCGCGTACGAGGAGGCGGGCGCGGCGGCGGCGCTGGCGGTGCATCGCCCGCCCGCAGAGCATGAGTTTACCCCCGAAGCCTTCGCGGCGATGCGGGCGTTCTTCGACACGCACCTGAAGCCCTGAAGGGGAAGACCCCGGCAGCGGGTTCTTTCAGGCGAGTTCTATCGGGTAGACCGGCGGGCGGCGGTGATAGGTGAGCTGCGTGTAGTCGTGCGAGTGCATCGCCGGCGCGTCGACGTTGAAGATCGACCCGCCCAGCTGTTCGAAGCCGGAGCGGAAATGCGCCGCGGATTTCACCGCGATGTACTTCATCGCGGCGCAGTCGATGCCCAGCGAGCGGGCGAACGCCTGGTCGAGCGGCTGCATCCGTACGCTGATCACCACGATGTTCACGCCGCGATGCCGCAGCCACGCGGACGCGCCCAGGTCCCCGTCCGTCCCCGCGTACATCGGTCCGTCGTAGCGGAAGCGGCCGTCGGACAGGGCGACGACCTCCACGTCGAGCGGGACGGGCGGGCCCTGCCGGGGGTCGGATTTGCCGCCGATCTCGACGGAAAGTTTCGCGCCGACCCCCGCCGCGTGGGCTTGCCGGGCGACCTCGGGGTCCACCAGGTAGAGCACCAGGGCGTCGTCCAGGTCCTGTTCGAGGAACGTGCGCAGCACCGCGGTCGAATCGCCGGGCGCGCCGCCGCCCGTGTTGTCGGCCATATCCGCCAGGAGAACCGGGTATCGGCCGGCCTCCTGTCCTCGGGTCAGACCTTCCCGGACCGTCAACGGCGTGCGGTACCAGCGTCGGCGCTCCGCCCACACCCAGTCCCCGATCTCGTCGGCCGTCCGCTGCGCCAGGGCGCGGTCTCCGTCGGCGACCACGATGACCGAAGGCCCCATGTGCGCCACGTCGGCCCACGGGAATCCGGTCGCCAGCGTCACCGATACGATACCGGGCCGCCGCTCCGCCTCGAAAACGTGCTCCATAACTTCGTCCATCGGCGGGTGCGCCGTCACCTGGCACTCCGCGCTCCAGATCAGCGGTATCTTGCGGAGGGCGCTCACCGGGCGGACCTCTCCGCGGATCGTCCGCACCATCAGGTCGGCGGCCTCGCGCCCTCGCTCCGCCATGTCGACGTGGGGGAAGGTGTCGTAGCCGATGACCGCGTCACAGGCCGCGATCCGTGCCGCGCTGTGATTGGCGTGCAGGTCGGTCGTGACCATGACCGGCGTGTCCTCACCGACGGCCCGTCGTACGGCGGCCATGAAATCGGCGTCACCGTCCTCGATACCTTCCACCACCATCGCACCGTGCAGGCTGAGCAGCACGCCGTCGACGCCCCGATCCCGCTCGCGCGCCAGGACGTCCAGGAACTCGCCCTTGAGCGCCTCGTAAGCGGCGCGCTCCACCAGGGCGCCGGGGGTGGCGTACGTCCAAAGGAGCGGGACCAGTTCAAACCCGTGCTTTTGCGCCCCGTCCAGGAACCCGCCGCAGCAGACGTTGGCGCCCCGGAACGTGTCCAGCAGCGCCGCTCCCCGCATCAGGCCCCTCCCGGCCTCGAAGTCGCCGAGAGTCGTCGTCCCCGCCGCAAACGTACTGGTCTCGTGCTGAACGCCGCCGGTGAGGATGCGCATGGGGTGCCTCCGTGTCTATCTTTCGACTCGTCGAGAAGGGAGCCGTCTGCCCTGGTAAAGCCTCTTGTGCTGTCGCCGCGTCGGAATCAAGTCCCGTGCCGTCCTCCCGGTACTTGTGACCAGCGCCGTCCTTGTTTCAACATCGCCGACGGCAGCCACTCGCGTCACGACGTCGGACATTGGTCAATCCGAGAAGGCAGTGACCACGCCCTCAGCATTCCCCACAGGCCCCGCTTCTCCTGGCTTCGGCCGGTTCCTTCCCTGCTTCGCTGGCCCCGTCCGGACCGCGGGATCGATCGCGCGCGCATCATTCGGGTTGTACGGAAAGGCCGGCGATCTTGCCTTCCTTGTTGAGCGTGCACAACGTCAGCAGGGCTGCGTCCTTATACGCCAGGCGATAGCGGTACAGCCGATTGTCGCCCTCGTCCCTGCGCTCGACCAGGGCGATGGACTGGAGCGGCCCCAGGTTCTGGAGGAACTCCTTCAAGCCCTGCTTCAACTGGGCCTCGCCGATCTGCGCCAACTCCGGCGTGAACCGGGCGGCGTCTACTTTGCCCCGGGCGGCCTGCTCGTAGACGCTCTTGACCAGCGCCGTCACCTGGGGCTCTTTGTCCTCGATGGGGGCGGCGGCCACCGGGGCCAGCGCGGCAACGTAGCGGCCGGCCACGCCCCGGGCGATCGCGCCGGGGTTCGCGCCGCTGTCCTGGTTGGTGAGCACCACCACCGTCCAGCCGTCCTCGGGGAAGCGCGACAGGAACGCCGAAAAACCGGGGATGCCGCCCCCGTGGCTCAGGTTCCGGCGTCCTCGAACCTGCCCCACGCTCCAGCCGAAACCGTAGTCGGACTCCTTGCCGTCGTTCAGCTTGACTCGCGTCCACATCGCGTCCCGGCTGCCCTTCTTGAGCAGCCTCTCCGTATTCAGGGCCGCGTCCCACTTAGCCAGGTCGGTCACCGTGGACACGATCGCCCCGGCGGCGTAGGGCCACGTCATGCTGATGGCGTCGGCGTTCCGCAGCGCCCCCTTGTCGCGGGAGTAGCCGCTGGCGCGGTTGGCGATGACGGCGCTCTCGTCGTTGACGCGGGTCGAGGTCATCCCGAGGGGCGTGAAGATGTGCTCCCGGAGGAAATCGGCGTAGGGCTTGCCGCCGGCTTTCTCGATGACGAGGCCCAGCAGGAAGTATCCGGTGTTGTTGTAGGCCCACTTGGCGCCGGGCGCGAACTCCAGCGGGTGGCCCGCCATCAGCCGGACCAGTTCCTCCTTGGTCGTCGGGAGGACCGTCCTCTTCCGGAAGTCCGGCAGGCCCGTGTAGCTCTTGATCCCCGAGGTGTGGGTGAGCAGGTGGCGGACGGTCACCGCCTTCCAGGCGTCCGGCGTGCCCTCCACGTACTTGCCGACCGTGTCGTCGAGCCCCACCTTGCCCTGCTCCACCAGCATCAGGATCGCGGCGGCCGTGAACTGCTTGGTGACCGAGCCGATCTCGTACACGGTGTCGGCCGTGGCGGGGACCCGCAGTTCCACGTTGGCAAGGCCGTAGCCCTGGGCTTTGACCACCTTGCCGTCCTTGACGACGGCGAGCGAGAGGCCGGGGATGTTCTGCTTTTTCATCTCGGCCTGGATGTAGTCGTCCACGGCGTCGGCCCGGGCTGCCGGTGCCAGGCTGCTGTACGCGAGCAGCAGCAGGGCGACCGCGGCGACGGCAAAGTGGTGTAAGCGATCGACTCGAACCGCCATCTGTTCGTCCGTTCTCCCTTCGGGGCTGTGGGGGTATGGGCCCGGATCGTGGTGTCGGGCGTCAGAAAGTTTGACGGGCCGGTCCCAGAGTCCTGCGTCGGTGTGAGGAAGTCAACAACGCGGCACGCGGGCGGGCGCCTCAGATTTTCGCGCCGAACAGCGCGCAGGTTCCGGGCTCGGGGATGGCCGCGCGAAGAGCGGAGCGGAGAGCGCCGAAAGGAGAAGGGTTTCGTCGCACCGGCCCGTCTCACGCTCGTGTCGGGTCTCGGGTCCGCGGCGGCGTTTGAACGCGTTACCCCGAAGCGTGTATCTTGTTTATGGCGCGGACGATATCGTCCATGTCGCGCTGCTCCGCGAGGAGCAGTCTCTGCACGAGCCACACGGCCTCGGTCGCGCAGGCGCGCTCGGTCACCGGACACGAGACCCGCGCGCCGCCGCCGGTCCGCTCCGACAGGTGGGCTAAGGCACGGCCGGGGATCTGTTCCTTGAGTCCTTCGCCGCTGTATAGCGGCTGCTGGTGCAGCCCGATCGAATAGCCCGGCGACGCGGGGACGCCCTCGGCGTTGAGCCTCTCCAGGAAGCGCGCGCGCGGCATCCCGAACTTCTCGGCGTCGTAGCGGAAGAGGTAGAGGTGCCGGGGGTGTATCTCCTGGCGCGGGTCCGTCTTCATCGGGCGGATGCCCGGGACGCGGCTGAGCTGCTCGTCGAGGTAGCTCCCGTTGGCGTTCCGCCGGCGGGTCTGCTCGGGCAGCCGACGCATCTGGGAGCGAAGGAGCGCCCCCTGCATCTCGGTCAGGCGGTAATTGCCCCCGGGCAGATGGTGCTCGTACCAGAGGCCCGTGGTCGCGCGGCCCGTGTTCATCAGGGAGCGGCAGGTCCGGGCGATCGCCTCGTCGTCGGTCAGGATGATGCCCCCTTCTCCGGCGGACAGGTTCTTGCTCGACTGAAAGCTGAAGCAGGCCGCCGCCGCGCCCAACGTTCCGGGGCACGCGCCCGCGTACCGCGCGCCGTGCGCGTGGGCCGCGTCCTCGATGATCGACAGGTGGCGGTGACGCCGGGCCAGGGCCCGGAAGCGGTCCATGTCGGCGATGGCTCCGCCGAAATGGACCGGGACGATGGCTTTCGTCCTTTCCGTGATCGCGCGCTCCGCCGCCTCCGGGTCCAGGTTATAGGTGTCCGGCTCGATGTCGGCGAAGACCGGCGCCGCCCCGGCGAGCAGGACCGCGGTCGCCGTGGCGACGAACGTATACGACGGTACGATCACCTCGTCCCCGGGCCCGACCCCCACCGCCGTGAGCGCCACCGTCAGGGCCGTCGTGCCGCTGTTGACGGCGATCCCTTCGGCGGCCCCGTGCAGGTCCGCGAAGGCGCGTTCGAACTCGCGGACCCTCGTCCCGTCGAGGCTGCCCCAGACGCCGCTGCGGACGACATCCGCCACGGCGCGCACGTCCTCCTCGTCCACGACCGGCCATTCCGGCCAGGGCGCGGTCCGGACCGGAGCGGCGGTGTCCGCCATAAGTCCGCTCATAGCCTTCCTCCTTGCGCCAATGCCACCGCCGCTTCCACGATGGCTTCGCCCGCCTCCGGCGCGACGCAGGCGGGATGCCCGTAGAAGCGGTGCGCCGTCTCGACCTCGTAACCGCCGTGCGCGTAGGCGGCGCGGTTCGGGATGTAACCGACGTTCCCGTTAGTATAGCCCAGGATCCAGGCCGGCCGGATGCCCGCCGCGGCGAGCCGCTCCTTGACGTGCAGGCCCGACTCCACGAAGAACTCGCCGGGTACGCCGATCAGGGCGGCGGAGCCGATCCGGAGCGCCTGTACCTCCACAGCCCGGCACAGGTTTTCGGCGTCTTGATCCAGCGCAGCTTCGGCCCACTGCCGGTAGGCGTCGGCCACGCGCATCTCGGTGGCGCGCCCGGCGCGGGCGGCCTCCGCCTGCTGCTGGCGGAAGCGCTGCCGCGCGGCTTCCAGTTCGGCGCGGGGCGGCAGCGGCAGGAGCGGCAGCGAGACGGTCCCCGACCGGGCATCCAGAAAAGCTGTTTCGCGGGTCTCCACGCCTGCCCAGACCCGCTCCGCTTCGCCGGCGACGGCGGACGCCAGCCACTCGACATCCGCCCAGCCGCCTCGCCGGACGGGGTTGATGTCGCCCGCCGTACCGTTGGTAAAGAGGGACACCGCGCCCAGGCGTTCCCGGAGGCGTTCCGTCACCACGCCGGGATAGTCGGCGGAGATGTCCAGGTTCTCGTGGCCCAGGATCACGGGATGACAGGCGAAGTTGACGAGACAGGCCAGCGGCGCCCCTTCCGCCGTGTCCACGCGGAGCACCCCCACCTCCGGGTCGACCGGCTCCGAGCAAAGCCCCCCAAAGTCGGGCGGGTTTTCTCCGCGCGCCCACTGCTGCGTCCGGCGGTTGCCGGTCACGCCGCGCAGCGTCCCGCTGCCCGTCCCCAGGCGCGCCGGTCGGAGGCGCTCCGCCGCGGTGTTCGCTGCCTCCGCGAGGGCGCTAACGGCCTGCCCCAGCCAGGCGGCGTTCACTTCGCCGCAGTCACGCAGCGGCATGGAGGCGGGCGCGGAGTGCGTATGCGTGGCGCAGACGGCGGTGCCGATCAACCGCGTCCCGTGACCGGAATCGGCCAGGGCGTGCGCGGCGGCATCCCGGATCCGGCGGACCGTCGCCGCTTCGAAGCCCAGCACGTCCGCCGACAGCAGCAGAAGGAGGTTTCCGCCGGACTCCAGCGCCAGCGCCCGCCCGTAGATCTCGTCGCACTTGCCGCGCGACGGGTTGTCGCGCGCCACGAACCCGGCCAGGTCGAGCCCGGGCTCCGCGGGGATGACGACCTCGGCGACACCGGCGCGGAGAACCGGCTCGTCGCCGTGAGCGGCCGCCGACATGCCCCGGCTCAACGGAAGGGCTCCGCGCCGTCGAGTGCCCGCCGGAGCGTCGCGACGCCTCGGGGAGCGGCGCTGTCCGGAGCGCGGACGGGCGGCATGTACGCGGGCCACGCCTCCCCACAGAGCGCCTGTCGCGCGCCGAGGGAGGCGGCCCGAGCGCCGGGTGCAGTGGCGAACACGGCGCAGAAGGCGTCACTGAGGGTCTTGAAAACGTGACCGCCGCTCGTCTCGATTGGCGCCCGCTGCAGGGCGTCATGGTGGGCCAAGGCGGGGCGCATGGCCTGTGGCGATTCCTCCCACACCCGCGTGCTGCCCTCGATGTCGGTGAACAGGAACGTGACGGTGCCGGAAGGTAAGGGCATGGTGGTTCCCCGGTGCTGCCGGTAAG
>CADCTO010000629.1 GCA_902805585.1 uncultured Armatimonadota bacterium
ATGATGTAGCGGGTGCGCTTTACCGAACGCGCGTGGTACAACGCCCCGAACTCACCGGGTGAAGCACACGAACCGTAGCGCGGGGAAGGCTTCCTTTGCCGACAACAACCGTCCGCATTCGCGTCCCGTGCCGCGCGTGGTTACGCCGCTGCACCGGCGGGGGTCGCCTCGTACAGCACGTCCGTGCGGAGTAGGTACTTCCGGCCGCTAGTCACCGCAGTGCCTTCGTGCTTGCGCTCGTGCACGAAGAACAGGCCCATGCCCACCTCCGGCACGACCTTGATCTCGTCCACGACGGTTTTGCCGTTCGCGAAGGTGTAGTCGCTGAAGGTCGTCTCGCCGCCCTCGTAGTCGGCGTTCAGGTAGATGAGGAACGACAGGCGGCTGCGCTCCCCGCGTTCCATCTCCACGCTGCCGTCCCGGTGCCGCTTGAAACGCTGGCCGGGGTCATAACGGTAGAAGCGGAACTGCTCGTACAAACCGGTGGCGCGGCAGCCGTCGATCTGTTCGGGGACGAAGGCTTTCACCCGTTCCCACACCGAGCGGGCGAACTCGGGGTCCTCGAAGACGGCTCGGTCGTTGTTGCGGACGTTGGTCATCATCTGCGGACCGCCCGATGTTCGCACCGAGGCCGCCTCGAACCCCATGGCTTCGCCTTTGTCGATGAGGTGTCGGCACTCGTCGGGCGTGAACAGGCCGGAGACGGTGAAGATGTCGTTGTCCAGAACGGTCACGGTCGGCGTCATGGGGCGTGTCCCTCCGATTGCGTCGCTTGGCGTTATCAGTTTACCCGCCGCCGAACCAGCGCGGTGTGGCGGACCGCTTCACCGACGCAAGCAGACGATGATGAACGGCAACAAGCCTTCACAAGCGGTTCTTCACATGGTGACAGGAGCAACTGCCTTCGCGTCCGGTGCGATGCTTCGTCGGGCCGGGAGGAGGCGGCTACTCGGGGCCCGTGAGCGAGTACATCACGTCCGTGCGCAGGACGTACTTGCGCCCGCTCTCGACCTGCGCGCCCTCGTGCAGTTGCTGGTGCTCGAACACCAGCGCCATGCCCCGTTCGGGCACCACGCTCGCCCGGGGCCTCGTGTCGTCATGGTAGAACACGGTCGCCCCGCCCGTGAAGCCGTCGTTGAGGTAGACCATGAACGTCAGGTAGCTCCCTTCGTTGCGGCTGCGGTCGAAGCTGCCGTCGTAGTGGGGGCGGAAGGTCTGCCCCACGTCGTAGCGGTAGTAGCGGAGCCGCTCGTTCAGCCCCAGCAGGTGCCATTGGCCGATGCGCGGCGGCAGGAGCGGCCTGGCGCGCTCGAACAGGGCGGCAGCCAGCGTCATATCGTCCACCATGACCCGCAGGTTGTCGCGTATGTCTTTGCACATCACGAAGCCGCGCTCGGTGTTGACCGGGGCCTCGCCATAGCCGGCCCCCTCGCTCGCGGCAATGTGGGCTTCACACTCTTCGGGTGTGAGGAAGTCGTGTATGACGAAGATGAGGGGCTCGTCAGAGACCGTTTCTTTGTGCATGCTGTTCTCCAGAAAGGGCGGGGCGCACAACCGCAGCCCTACGCCCGAATGTACCGGCGCGAGCGCCCGGCAAGGGCCACGGTAAGACCCCGCGAAGCGCAACGACAGAACCGGGCGTCAAGATGCGATAAAAGCAGCCCCTAATGGGTGTTATCGTGCGCCCTGAGCACGGCCCCGCCGTCCGCCTCGGCGATGTGCCGAGCGTGGCGCCGCCGCGCGCCGCGGATAAGCACCCGGTTGGACGCGCACCCGTTCATGCCTCTTCTTTCAGGGTCTTGCCGTAGAAGACCCAGGCGGGCTGGGGGACGAAGCCGAGCTGTTCGTTGATGGAGAGCATGCCCCGGTTGCCGACCTCGTTCTCGGTGCGGATGACGGGGGCGCCGACAGCTTGGGCGTAGGCGACGGCGCGCAGTTTGAGGGCGAGCGCGATGCCTTTGCGGCGCCAGGCGGGGCGCACGCCGGTCAGGCCGGTGTCGAGGTGGTCGTCGGCGGGCCGCTTCCACAGGGCGCTGGAGCCGACGTAGTCGCCGCCGGGGGCGACGGCGACGAAGAAGGCGTCCGGCAGCAGGTTGGGGCTCTGGAGCACGACCGTGCGATAGCGCTCCAGGCTGAGGGGCGTGGGCTCGTCGGCGTGCGGCACGTCGCGCAGCAGGTCGGTCTCCAGCTCGTGGAGCTTGCGGTCGCGGTCGGGATCGGACTCCAGCTCGCGCAGCGTGCAGATGGTGACGCCGGCCGCGCGGGCGCGCTCCCCCGCGTCGGCGAAACGGCCGGGATCGAAGGCGGCCACGTCGAGCCGCGACTCGCGCTCGCGCATCTCCTCGGTGAAACCTCGCTTTTCGAGGAACCGGACCCCGGCGGTCATGTCCTCGCGGGTCTGGCTGCGCAGGGCGATGGGGTCGAACCGGGCGACCTCGGCCACCAGATGCTCGTACAGCGCGGAGCCGATGCCCCGCCGCTCGTGCTCGGGGTGGACCGTGACGAGGATTTCGAAGCGGCGCGGGTGGTACGTCCACGGCGACTGGCCGTGGCTGCCGGAGGCGACGATGCCGCCGCCGGCATCGGCGACCCAGCGGCCGAACTGGATCCGGGGGTCGCGCGTGGCGTCCTCGTGGCGCAGGTCGCTCTCCGTGGTCCGGTACTCGGGGAAGGCGGCGTTGTGGACGGCGACGACGGCCGGGTAGTCGTCGGGGGTGAACGGGCGCAAGGTCATAGACATATTCTGCTCCGGTGTCCTGTATCGCGGCGGGCGGGGCGCTTGCTAAACGCTTTCGCCGCTTGCCGACTGCGCCGCCAGCCATTCGTCGCGCAGCACCTCGGCCAGCCACAGGTCGTGCCAGCGGCCGCCGCGCCACTCGTCGCGGCGGGCCAGGCCGTACTGCCGGTAGCCGGCCTTTTCCAGGGCGCGGCGGCTGCCGGCGTTCTCGGCGAAGACCCTGGTGGTCAACTTTTCGAGGCCCAGTTCCGTGAACGCGTACCGGGTGCGCAGGCGCACGGCCTCGCCCGCGTAGCCCTTGCCCCACTCGCCTTTTTCGCCGATCAGGGTGCCCGTTTCGGCCCGGCGGCTGCGCCAGTCGAGGGCGTGGAGGCCGATGGTGCCGATCACGCCGCGCTCGTCGATCGAAATAGCCCAGACGATCTCGGTCTGGCTGCGCGCGATGGCGTCCAGCCACTCGGCCTCCATCTTCGGCGACGGCGGGAAGCGGAGCATGAGGTAGCGCGTCACCTCCGGATCCGCGAACCAGCCGCAGAACCGCGGGAGCATGTCTTCGTCGGGCGGGACGAGCCGCACGCGCTCCCCGTCAATCATAGGCCCGAACATACGCCTCTCCTTTCCGGCCGGGTCTGTCTCCTTGTCGCCGCGCGGAGGCCCCGCGATAAACCGCGTCGTGCTACGGCAAAATCCGGTAACCGGTGCCCGTGAGGTAGCCGAGGACGATCCAGGCGACCGCGTTGAGCACGTCGCCGACGATCAGACCCAGGAAGAAGGGCAGGGCCGCGTTATAGCCGCGCATTCCCCCGTACCGGAGGACGAGCGACTTGAAGAACCAGCCCAGGAACATCGAGAACCAGAGGGCGTGGGTGGCGTGGATGGAGGCGCCCAGGA
>CADCTO010000630.1 GCA_902805585.1 uncultured Armatimonadota bacterium
ATGCGGGGTGCGGCGGTAACCCCAGGTTCCTCTCCGGCGCCCGCGAAGGCGGGCAACCTTCCCCTCAGCCCGCCGTTCAGGGCGGGGCGTTCTTCTCCGAGGCGTCAGACCGGCGGTTCGTAGCTCGGGGCGTTCACGTAGCGTCGCATCCCCAGGCGCAGGTCGACGCTCCGGCCCGGCGGCAAGACGATGGTCAGATGCTTGCCGTCCAAGGCTGTGGGGGGCTCCCTTGCGCCCGTCTCAACGACGTCGGTAAAGTCGTGTTCGCCGAAGGCGCCGGCCTCCAACACGACCCGCCGTTCGTGGAGCGTGCCGGTGTTGGCGAGGGTGACGTGGACGCTGTCCGCGTCGAGCGCGTGGACGAGGGCGCCGACGTCCGGGGGCAGGCCGGGGCGCCGCGCGTCGGCGTCGAAGTAGCGCAGGCGGACGTGGAGCAGGCCGCCGTGGTAGATGATCTGGGGCCCGCCGCACGTGAGCTGCACGAGCGCCTCGGTGTGGACCGGGTTGATATCCTGCCAGTGGTGCACGTCCCAGGTCTCGGGGTCGCCGTCGTCGTGGCGCATCACGTCCATGCGGCGGGCGACTTCCGCCCACTGGGCGTCGAGGATCTGGCGGGGGTAGTCCGGGTTCCGGCCCTGGAGCCAGTTGTACCAGGGGGCGATGTGGATGTCGTCGCCCTTGCCGCGGCCGGGGCGCACCTCGTTCCAGAGCGTGTCGCGCTCGGGGAAGCGTTCCAGCCGGGCGGCGTCCGCGGGGTCCTGCGACATCGCCCAGAGCTGGAGCGCATATTCCGGCGACAGCGGCCGCCACGCCGTCCAGCCCGCGTCCGTATGGCGGTGCGGGACCAGGAGCGCGCCGTTCTCCTCGCGCCCCCGGTCGAGCATCCGGTCGAGCTGGCCGCGCGGGATGTCCAGGTAACGCAGGTCGCCGGTCAGAAGGACCGCGTTCATCGCGGCGATGGTCAGCGGCTGGATGATGCTCATGAAGCCGTGGGGCCAGCGCCAGCCGTAGTAGCCGCCCCACCACTTGCCGTCCATCGTCTCACCCACCGCGCCGTTCGGCCCGACGTTGTCGGGGCACAGGCCACCGTTC
>CADCTO010000631.1 GCA_902805585.1 uncultured Armatimonadota bacterium
AGCGCCGGCGACTCGTACCGGATGGGCACCATCTCGCGCGCGACGTCGCGGCCCCACACGGCGGCTACCGCGTGGAGCGGGTCCTGCGCGCCGGGGTAGGCGAACATCTCGTAGCCGTCGTGCAGGAGCCGGAAGGCGACGCGGTGGTAGGCGAGCGACAGGCGGTGCAGCAGATCGACGGCCTGGGTCAGCTCGGTCTGGGTCGTTTTGAGGAACTTCAGGCGCGCCGGGACGCTCGCGAAAAGGTTCTCCACCGTGATGGACGTGCCGTCCGGGGCGCCCGCGTCGCCGACGGTGATGATGTCGCCGCAGCGCACGACGATCTCGGTCGCGGCGTCGTCCCCGGCGCGCTTGGTGACCAGGTGCAGGTCCGAGACCGACGCGATGGAGGGCAGCGCTTCGCCGCGGAAGCCGAGGGTGCGGATGGCGAACAGGTCGTCGGCGCTGCGGATCTTGGAGGTGGCGTGGCGCTGGAGGGCGAGGACCGCGTCGTCGCGGCTCATGCCGCAGCCGTTGTCGCGCACGACGATGCGCCGCTTGCCGCCCTCTTCGAGGCTGACGTCGATGCGCGTCGCCCCGGCGTCGAGCGCATTTTCGACCAGTTCCTTGACCACCGACGAGGGCCGCTCGATCACCTCGCCGGCCGCGATGCGGTTGGCGGTGTTCTCGTCGAGCAGCACAACGCCGCCGCGCGTCGGGGCGGCCTCGGGAACGTCGGAATCTGTGTCGAACGGCGGCACGGGCTATTGTAACGTGCCTCGGCGGGTGCGTCAACCTATCCCCCCTGCCCCCTTCCCTCCCCGGAGGGGCTTGTCAGGGAAGGGGGCAGGGGGGATAGGTCAGCGCGCCCGCGAACGGGTGAGCGCCCTCAGCACGAACAGGAGCACGACCGCGCCGACGAAGGCGACGAGGATGCTCCACAGCCAGTTGTACGTCTGCGGGCCCGCGGAGCCGAACTGGCGGAACAGCCAGCCGCCCAGGAACGCGCCCACGATGCCGATCACCAGATCGCCGAGGACGCCGCCGGGCCCTTCGCCGGGGACCACGGCCTTGGCGAGCGCCCCCGCGATGACGCCCACCACGAGCCAGAACAGGATTTCCATCGGTAAGCCCTCCCCAGGGGTTGATGTTGATGATGTACCTTGTATTTTCCCGCGCCGGGGAGGGGCTAAACGCCAGGCTTAAAGTGACTGCGATAAATGCCGGCGCGCGCGGCTCAGTCCTTTCTTCTCGCCCTCGACCGTGCCGTTGTAGCGGAAGTCTTCCAGCTCGATGGAGACGACGCCGTCGAAGCCGGCCTGGCGGAGCCGGGCGGCGACCTTGGGCCAGGGCGTGACGCCCTCGCCGGGGATGGTGTAGCGCCACCAGCCCTCGCCGAAGCCGACCGGGCGGGCGAACGTCGGGCCGAGGTTCCCGTACAGGTACTGCGCCTCGGCGTCGAAGGCGGTGTCCTTGCCGTGGACGTGGACGACCCGGTCGGCGAACTCGTCGAGGGCGCGCAGGGGGTCGATGCCGATGCGGGCGAGGTGCGACGGGTCGTAGTTGAGGCCGAAGGCGGGCGACGGGACCGCCGCGAACATCGCGCGCCACGTTTCGGGGGTGACGCCCAGCGCGCCGTAGTGCGGGCCGCCGCCGGGCCAGCCCTCCATGGCGATGCGGACGCCGTGCTGCTCGGCGTGCGCGGCCACGTCCGGGAACGCCTGCTTCCAGTTCTCGAACGAGTTGCGGCGGCTCTGGCCGCCGTCCTGCGGCACGAACACGCAGAACGCCTTGTCGCCGCCGGCGTGGGCGATCTGGTGGATGGCCTGCCGTACCTGTTCGACGCCCTCGGCCCGCACCGCCGCGTCGGGGCTCAGCAGCTTGCCCGTGCCCCCGAGGTCGAAGGTGCCCACTTCCAGCCCCGCGTCCCGCACCGTCCGGACGGCGGCCTCGTCGGCGCGCCCCAGGTCGATGGCGTCGAAGCCGTCCTCCTTGCACCAGCGGGCGAAATCGGCCAGCGGCTCCTTGCTGCAGGCGCCGGGTATCCTCAGTCCAATACGCATAGTCATCATTTCCCCTTCGCACAAGACCTTCGCGCCGGGGCGGGGCCTTTCCTGCACGGGGCGGCGGGTTTTGCAGGAAGACCGGCCCTCCCCCGTCGAACCTAGCGGCGCGGGGCGCGGCTTTTCGGGAAGCGCGACGAAGGGAGTCAGGACGTGGAGGGCGACGACTGGACGGCGCTGCGGCGGCTGGCGCAGGACAACTGGGCGCAGAGCAAGGCGGACCTGGCGACGGCGATCACGCTGCGCGACGCGGGCATCTACTACGCCGCCGTCTTCTTCGCACAGCAGGCGGCCGAGAAGGCACTCAAGGCCGTGATCATCGGGCGGCTCCAGAAACAGCCGCGCGGCCACAACCTGATCACTTTCGCCAACGACCTGAACGCCCCGCTGGAGGTGATGAACGCCGCCGGGGAGCTCAACCTGGAGTTCCTGTCCAGCCGCAACCCCGAGCACGCCGAGGGCGTCCCCGCCCAGATCCACGACCTGGCCTCGGCCAACCTCCACCTGGAAGCCGGCCAGCGCATCGTCGACTGGGCCCGCAATATTTTGTAGGGCTTCCGGGAAGCCTCCCCCGCCGCGCGTGGTTCCTGCGGGTTTCGGGTACATACGGGGCGAGGGGAGAAAGCCATGGCAAGGTTGTGGTGCTCCGCCGCGCGCCCGTCGCGGTTTAAGTCGAATATCTGCCCGATCCTCGGCCTGTTCGGCCTGTGCTGCGCGGCGCTTCCCGGCCGCGCCCAGGAGTCGTCCGTTCCGGAGGCCCCGCCGGCGGCGTCGGAACCGGCGGCGGACGCCGAGACGGCCGAAGCCCCCGCGATCCGCGCCGCGGACAACGGGTCGGGCAAGAACGCCCGGATCCGCTTCTCGCTCGGGCGGCTGCTGCGCGACCTGACGTTCGGCGTCGCCTGGGACCGCGCCCGCATCCCGTTCAACACGTCGCTGCGCGGCAACGGCCAGGACCCCGTCTCGATCAAGCTCACCCTCAGCCGCCGCGACTTCAGCGGCGTGACCATGCGCCTCCGCTTCTGACGGGTTTCGCGCCGTCCCCTCTCGCGTACCGATGTGCTTGCGACGCCCTGCCCAGGGTTTACCCAGGTGGGTGCGTCCCTGTTCGCCCCTCGCGCATACGTTGCTGCGCCTATGGGATGGGCGCAGCAAGGGCGCACCAAGGGCGCAGCAAGGACGCAGCAAGCATGTACCGACGTCGGTAGACCGTAGCAACGTCATCGAAAACCCCGTGGCGCACGGGCGGTAACGGCGGACAAGAAGGCGACGCCCACGTCGCCGTCGAAATGGTACGCCGACACCAAATCCGCCGAAGGACAACGCGATGCCTCTCTTCCTCGGGCTCGACACGGGCACCAGCGGCACCAAGGCCGTGCTGCTGGACGAAACCGGCGCCGTGCGCGCCTCGGACACGCAGGAGTACCCCCTTTCCACCCCGCACCCGCAGTGGGCCGAGCAGCACCCGGACCACGACTGGTGGCGCGCCGCCCAGGCCGCGATCCCGGCCGTCCTCGCCAAAGCGGGCGTGTCCGGGGCGGAGGTCGGCGGCGTCGGCCTGACGGGCCAGATGCAC
>CADCTO010000632.1 GCA_902805585.1 uncultured Armatimonadota bacterium
CGAGCCAGTAGCGGACGCGGTCTTCTTTGAGCACCAGGATCGGCTCGGCGTCGCGCGCCACGATCGGATTGTAGTACCCCAGCTCTTCGATGAAGCGGCCGTTGCGGGCGCGCCGCTCGTCGGCGGCGACCACATGGTAGAACGGGCGCTTCTTGGCGCCGTCACGGCGCAGGCGAATCTTAACCGACATGTCTACTGTTCCCCTTGTATACGTCTGTACACGTGTCTGCGGTTTCGGTGCGATGCAGGAAAAGCGGAGGCACGACGCTCAGCGCTCTGCGGCGCCCGACGCGCGCTCAGCGGCCGAACGGGAGGCGGAACCGCCCACCGCCGCCGCCGCCGCCGCCCTTGCCTTTTTTGTTCTTTTTGCTCTTGGCCGCCGCCCCCCGGCCCGCGCCGGCCATCGGCCCCATGGCGGGCATGTCGCCGGCCATCATCTTGCGCATCATGCCGCGCATCTGGTCGTACTCGGTCAGCAGGCGGTTCACTTCCTGGACCGTCGTGCCGGACCCCGTCGCGATGCGCTTGCGCCGCGATCCGTTCAAAAGCGTCGGGTCGCGGCGCTCCTTTTTGGTCATCGAGCGGATGATCGCCTCGCGCTGGCTGATGATGCGGTCGTCGATCTGGAGGTCGGCGAGCGCCTTGTTGCCCGCGAAGCCGGGCAGCATCTTGAGGATCTGGTCCAGCGGTCCCAGGCGGCGCATCTGCTGGATCTGCTCCAGGTAGTCCTCGAAATCGAACTTGCCCGCCCGGAGCTTTTTCTCCATCTCCAGGGCGGACTTCTCGTCCAGCGCGGACTCGGCCTTCTCGATCAGGCTCAGGACGTCGCCCATGCCCAGGATGCGCCCGGCCATCCGGTCGGGGTGGAACAGCTCCAGCGCGTCCATCTTCTCGCCGACGCCCAGGAACTTGATGGGCTTGCCGACGACCGAGCGGATCGAGATGGCCGCGCCGCCGCGCGCGTCGCCGTCGATCTTGGTCAGCACGAACCCGCCGACCCCGACGGCCTCGTCGAAGTCGCGGGCCACGTTCACCGCGTCCTGGCCGGTCATCGCGTCCAGCACGAGCAGGATGTCGGACGGCTGCGTGGCCTCCTTGACCTGTTTCAGCTCCCGCATCAGGGCGTCGTCTACGTGGAGCCGGCCGGCCGTGTCCAGGATAACCACGTCGCCGCCGTTGGCCTGCGCCCAGGCAACGGCCTCCCGGGCGATGCGCACGGGGTCCGCGTTCGGGATCGTGAAGACCGGCGTCTGCACCTGTTCGCCGACCACCTGGAGCTGCTTGATCGCCGCGGGCCGCTGCACGTCGCAGGCCGCCAGCAGCGGGTTGCGCCCCTGCTTGCGCAGGTGGACGGCCAGCTTGCCCGCCAGCGTCGTCTTGCCGGCGCCCTGGAGGCCGCACAGCATCAGCACCGTGGGCGGGCGCGGCGCCATCTGGAGGCGGGCGGCCTGCGCCTCCTCGCCGCCGAGCAGGCGGATCATCTCTTCGTGGACGACCTTGACGACCTGCTGGGCGGGGTTGAGCCCCTCGAGGATGTGCTCGCCGACGGCCCGCTCCTTGACGCGTGCGACGAAGTCCTTGACGACCTTGAAGTTGACGTCGGCCTCGAGCAGCGCCAGGCGCACCTCGCGCAGGGCGACGTCCACGTCGTCCGCGGACAGGGTCCCCTTCCCGCGCAGGCGCTTGAACACCCCTTGAAGTTTATCGGACAGGCTTTCGAACATCGCCCTGGTTCCTTACACACAGTAACGCCCGCGCCCGGAGCATGCCCGGGCCGGGCGCGTCCCACCAACCAATGACCGGCACGACCGGATTTCGTTCCAGTGTACAGCACAAAGCGGCGCGTGTCAACCGTGGCGCGGCGCCGCCTCCCTGCCACGCGAGCCTCCGGGCGCCTGTCCCGCCCCGCGACCGCAGTAGGAACGGGCGATGCGGTGCGGCGCCCCGTTCTGCGGCCGGAGGAACGTCTACGTCCCGAAGAACGTCGCCGGCACCGGGGTCCGGTCGTCCCATTCCTGACCCTGTGCCGCCCCCACCAGGCGCTCGAAGTCTTGCCGGATGTCGGCCTGGGTCGGCGGGTGCGATGCCGCACCGCGGACGGCGCGGGCCGCGAGGTCGTAAACGTCCTCCCGGCGCGCCCACGCCGCGCCGGCGGTCAGGTCCGCCGCCACATCGGCGGCGTACGCCGCGCCCGCTGCGGCGTCGGCGTAGGCGGTTATCGCTTTGTCGGCGGCGAACTGACCGGCCGCCGTCTGCGCGTCCACGGCGTGGTCGGCGTCCGCGGCGGCGCTGTAGCCAGGTTCGCCGGCGGCTTGCGCGGCGAAACGCTCGGCCACGGCGATGGCTCGCTCGAGCGCCGCCGCCTGCTCGGCCCGCGCTCTGCGGAACTTCGCCGTCTGGGGCCACCCCGCCTCGAACAGCGGCTGCACCCGTCGTGCACAGCGGGCGGCGAAGGCGACAGCCGCCCACAGCGGAAGTCGGGCAAGGTCTGTGGTGTCCGGTACCGGCATGTCAATCGGCTCTTTCCCCTTCGGCAGACGAACCGGGGCCCAAACAGCGAAACGATCTGCTCCACCGGCGCGAGCGCAAGGGCGAGCGGCAGCGCTGGGCGGTAGCGTGAACGGGTGCAGGGCCTCGTCCGGCGAGTCCTTTGCACACAGCGACCGGGCCCGCTACACCCTGTAGCGGGCCGCGAACCGCTCGTAGACGGCGGGCGGGTTGAGCTTCCTGGCGGAATCGTTCTCTACTTCCTGCGCCGCATCGGAGTCACTGATGGAGACAAACAGGGTGACTTCTTCGCGTACGCCCCCGCTGCCGAAAAACCCCTCCGAATCGAGTCTGCTCAGAGCTTCTACCATCGTCTCGATGACCTGCTTTTTGAAGGCGACGAAGCGTTCGTCTTCTTCGAACGCTTCGTCCGGGTCCTCTTCTTCCGCTTCTTCGGCGCCATCGCCGTCGTAACGTTCCGGCACGTTGAGCAGGTCGTAAGCGGCCTGGAAGTGCTCGCTTCCGGCTGCCTCGTACGCCCATTCCGCGGTGGCCCAGCGGTAATAGTTTGACTGAGCAGGGTTCGTTTCCCGACCGTCGCCCACCTTCCGCCGGAACCCCTCTTCGGTGTTTGCGGCAGGCTCGACGGTCATCACGCCGTCGTCGGTGTAGAGGGCGAACGCGTAAAAGTGCTCGTCGGGATGCGCGCCACGAACCTCCGCAAAGGCCTGTTCCGCCGCTTCGCGTGTGGCCGTCCGAAGCGCTTGGAAATCCACACTCATGAGACCCCTCCCACGACCGTACACGGTCCCGTTTAGATCCGGCCGAACGACTACGCTCGTTGGCGCGTCGTGCCGTTCCTATCCGGCTCTGCCGGCCGCTAAATCCAGTATAGCCTACGTTTGCACCGTCCTTCGTTCATCCAGCCCGGCGTTCCACGTCCACGGCCGGCCCATCGCCGGCGGCGCTGCTACGCACGGTGGCTCACAGGCGCACCTTGTTTTCGCCGGGCACGGCACGGCATTTGCAGGAAGTCCGGACGACCGTTGAGAGGATCGACCAACGAACCGGGAAACAGGAAGGTGCGGCTATAATGGGGGAGAGCGGCGCGGCGTCTGAATCGCAGGACTCCCCATCCGCAGACACGCCGCCCTTCGGGGGGTGGATCTGTGGCGTCCGGCCCGGAACGAATCACCCGGGCTTGCGGCGGGGCGATGCCTGGAGGGACAGCATGAATGATTGAATCGGTAACGGAACGGAACCGCTTTGCACGAGGCTTGGCCACGACGGTTCGCGTCCGTGGCCTGGATGTCGCCAAGATGGCAACGCTCCTGATCCTCGTCGGTTCCGCACTGCGTATCGCCTGCTTCGCGGCCAACCGCTCCCTATGGCTCGACGAGGCGATGCTCGCGCTCAACATCGTCGAGCGGCCGTTCGCGGACCTCTTGCGGCCGCTGGACTACAACCAGGCCGCCCCCATCGGCTTCCTGATGCTGCTGAAGGCGGCGACCTCGGTCTGGGGCGACCACGAGTACGCGCTGCGGCTCGTGCCGCTGATCGCCGGCCTGGCGTGCCTCCCCCTTTTCTGGCAGCTCGCCAAACAGGTCCTCAGCCCCGGCGAGGCGCTGATCGCCCTGTGCATTTTCGCGATCGGCGACACCCTGGTGTACTACTCGGCGGAGGTCAAGCAGTATTCCCTGGACGTCGCGCTGACCCTGGGCATCCTGCTGTGCGCGCTGCCGGTGCTGCGTGAAGAGCGCCCCGGGCGCCGCAGGTACCTGTACCTGGCCCTCCTCGGCGCGGCGGCCGTGTGGTTCTCGATCCCCGCCGTCCTGGTCCTCGCCGGGGTCGGCGCCGCCCTGTTTCTGTCGGCGAAGGACGGCCGCCAGCGGGCCGCCGTGCTCGCCGTGGCCGCCGTGTGGTTCGCCAGCTTCCTGCTGGACTACTTCCTTTTCCTGCGCGTCATCCGGGACAATGACACCCTGCGCGGGTCGTGGGATGACCGCTTCCTGGCATGGCCGACGTCGCCGGCGGCGGTGCGGCGGGATATCGAAATGCTGCTGCTCCCGTTCGCCACGCTGCTCGGGCTCACGCAGCCCCTGCTGGCGAAACTGGGGTTCGTCGGCGGCCTGAACGTCCTCTACCGCCGGGACAGGCGGATACTGGGGCTGCTCGTCGCCCCGTTCGCCCCGGCACTCCTCGCCTCGCTCCTGCACGTGTACCCCTTCACCAGCCGGCCCATCCTGTTCACCGTGCCGCTGTTCCTGCTGCTGATCGGGGCGGGGGTGGGGGCCGTCCGGGAAGCCGTCAGCCGGCACGTCCCCCTGTTCGGGGCGGCGCTGCTCCTGGCGCTGCTCTGGGGTCCGGCGGCGGGGGCCGCCCGATCCTTTTTGAGGCCGCCCGCGCGGGAAGAGACCCGGAACGTCCTCCAGTACCTGTCGGGACGGATGCGGCCGGGGGACGCCGTCTGGGTCAGCCATCCCACGCAACACACGTTCCGGTACTACGTCGAATTCGGCGGCCAGGACCGGATCGCGGCGCTCGACCCGGTCATCAGCAAGCGCACCAAGGCCGAGAAAGACCGCATCCTCACGGAACTCCAGCCCGTGCTGGGCAAGCCGCGCGTCTGGTTCGTCTTCTCGTACACGGATGTCCAGGGCAACCGGGACGAACTGCACGAACGGGAGTTGATACTGGGCATGCTCGACCGCATGGGCAAGCGGCTGGATCAGGTGGAGGCCACCAACGCCTGGGGCTACCTGTACGATCTGACCGCGCCGCCGCCGCAGGCTTCCCCCCCGACGCCCCGCTGATCGCCGGAACACGGTCTCGGCCGGGCGGCGTCAAGAGCGACCGGGGACGCCCGGCAGGTCATCGCGCGCCCGTCCGCTCCAGGAAGCGCTGGAAAAAGCGCGCTGCCGGCGGCTCCAGCGCCGCCAGGAGGCGCGTGTCGTCCGCAGAGGGCGTTCCGGGCGGCAGGTGCAGGCGCCACTGCTCCAGAAGCGCTGCGTCCACCTCCAGGTGGAACTGGAGCGCGTACACGTTCTCGCCCAGACGGAACGCCTGCCGGGTGTAGAGGGCGGACTTGGCGAGGTGGGCGGCGCGCCGGGGCAGGTCGAACGTGTCGCCGTGCCAGTGGAACGGCTGGAAGGCGACGGGCAGGGTCGGGCCGACGAGCGGGTCGTTTTCGCCCTTGTCGGTCAGCGCGACCGGCAGCCAGCCGACCTCCGGTTTCAGCCCCCGGTACACCCGCGCCCCGGCGACCAGGGCGAGGAGCTGCGCCCCGAGACAGATCCCGAGCGTCGGGAAGTCGGCCGCGACCGCGACGGCGAGCAGGCGCTTCTCGTCCGCGAGGAACGGGTGGTCGCCCTCGTCGTGCACGGACATCGGCCCGCCCAGCACGACGAGGGCGGCGCAGTCGTCGGGCGGGGCGTCGGGGACCGCGTCGCCCGCATAGGGACGCAGCGTCCGCGCCTCCCAGCCGAGCGACCGGAGCGCCTCGCCCATTCGCCCCGGCCCTTCGTGTTCGACATGCTGGATGATCAGGCAGCGCTTCTGCGGCATCGTTCCCGCCCCCTCAGCGGCGCAATCCGTAGAGACTCAGGCCCAGGCTCATCGCCGGGCCGATGGACAGGGCGAAGAGCAGCGTCCCCCACCCCACCGTCGCGCCGAGCAGGTAGCCCGTCAGAAGGACCACGAGTTCAACACCCGTGCGCAGGTACTTGACCGGCCAGCCCGTACGCTCGGCGAGGCCGAGGACGAGGCTGTCGCGCGGTCCCGCGCCGAAGTCGCTGGCGATATAGGTCCCGGTCGCCACGCCGACGAGCAGCGTCCCCAGAAGGAACTGCCCCCAGGCGAGCCAGCCCGCGCCGGCCGAAAGGTGCGGGAGCAGGCGGTCGATGTAGACGCCGATCAGCAGCATGTTCAGGACCGAGCCGACGCCGACGCGCGCCCCGAGGCACAGCGCGGAGGCGACGAGCAGGAGCAGGCCCACGCTGATGCTGGCGACCCCGATCGTGAGGCCCGGCACCACCCGGGCCAGCCCCACGTGCAGGGCGTCCCACGGGGCCAGCCCGATGCCGGCGGCGATCATGAGGCTCAGGCCGGCGCCGTACACCAACAGGCCGACGTTCAGGAGCAGGAAGCGGGCCGGGTACGGCCAGGCAGCGGCCGGCCGGACGGGCGCGGCTTGCACGGGGAGAGACGACATGGGCCCATTATATCGCGCCCCTACGGGTGAGGCCCAACGGCGTGCCGCGTGCACACGCCCGGCACGGTTCTTGTGGAAAGCCTTTCGGCCGCCCGGCTTCGGGCGGCCGCGGCGCGCCGCCGCGGCCGCCGCCGGTCGCACAAATTTCAGGCATAGGTTATAATCGCATCCGTATGTCGAACCCCCGCCGAATCCGCACCGCGCTGCTGTTCATCATCTTCACGCTCGTCTTCCAGGCCGCCCTGTTCGCCGGGATCCGTTCCGCGCGCCAGTGGCGGCGCGCCCGGGCCCTGCCCCCGCCCGTCGTGGAGACCTACGAAGGGCAGGGGGAACGTGTGGCCGTCGGGTTCATCGGCGACGACCTTTCCCAACAGGGCGCGCGCGAGGCGATGCCGCTGCGCACCTGCAAAGTCCTGGCCAAGGTCACCGGCCACCCCACGCGCGCCGTGTCCGTGGCGATGAAAGGCTCGACCACGGAAGAGTGGCGCCCCGGCGCCCCCGAGGGCTATCTTGCGCGCGCCGTGGCCGCTTTCAAGCGCGAGGGCGTCACGCTCGTGAGCGTGATGCTCGGCACCTTCGACGCGCGCCCCCCGGCCGAGACGCCGCCCGCCCGCTACGCGGAAAACGTGCGGGCCATCCGCAGGGCACTGGAGGCGGAGGGGTTCCGCGTCGTCTTCCACGAGCCGCCCCGCCCCCGCGACCCGGCGGCGGCGGTGCTTCTGGCCAAATACCGCCCGCTGAACGTTTACGACGGTGAGCGGCGCGCCTTCGACTATTTCGGCGCCCACACGACGGAGCTGGCCGACGACGGCCTGCTCCTGACCAACAACGGCCGCGGCTCGCTGGCACTCCTGTGGGCCTTCGCCCTCAGCGATAAACTGCCGACCCCCTGAACGGGACGGGCGGTCGCGCCCGGTCGTACCGGCCGGCGAGTGCCGGGGGCGGGCCCACCGTGAAGACCCGTCCGTGGGGCGACCCGCATGCGCCCGGCGGCCGTCGGCTTTCCGGGCGCGGGGCGCGGAGCGGCGCCCCTACATCCAGTAGATGCCTACCGCGTTGGCTTCGCCCACCGTCAGTCCCAGCGCGTGGTGCACCCGGGCGGCCTGCTCCCGGCCGCGGACCTCGGCGTACGCGTCCGCGATGATGCCGGCCCGCTCCTGGGGCGTCAGGGACCCCCAGTCGTCCCAGGCCACGCACAGGGCCACCGACCCGGGCTCCTTGCCCCGCTCTTCCATGATGACGGGCTGGCGGCCGCTCTGGTCGCCCGAGCGCCACTCGTCGGCCAGGCGCCGCCGGAGATCCTCCACCAGCGGGGCGGTGCGCGAAGCGATGCGTCTCTGGAAACCCATGTGCTTACCTCCACTACTTCTACTGCGATGAAGTCACCCGCAGCCGCGACAACGGTGCCGAGCGACAGCGGTACCGCTGGATTGTGTACCCGCGCGGAGGGGCATCCCAAGCCCGGCCGGCGAAAGAACTCCCGCGAAAATGCAACGTCCCATCCGGGGGCAGGCTCCCCCACGTCCCACCCGGTTGGTGGCCTGGAGAGGCGCCCGGCAATGACACCGTGCCTGCGTGCGTAGGCGAAAGCGATTCCTCGAGAAAGGCGTGCGCGGAAGCAGGCCGGTGATATAATCAAGTGTTATGGCCGACACGAACGTTACCACCCCCGCCAAGAAAAAGTTCGCCGTTCTGACCTGGGGCTGCCAGATGAACGTCGATGATTCCGACCAGATCGCCGGTCTCCTCGAAGGCGAGGGCATGGAGCCCACCGACGACCCGGCGCAGGCCGACGTCATCATGCTCAACACCTGCTCGGTCCGGCAGAAGCCCGAGGACAAGGTGTTCTCGAAGCTGGGCGAACTGGCCGACCTGAAGCGCGCCCGGCCCGACCTGGTGATCGGCGTGACCGGGTGCATGGCGCAGCGGGCGGGGGCCGAGATCGCGCGGCGCGCCCCGCACATCGACCTGATCGCGGGCACGGCCCAGCTGGAGCGCATCCCCGCCATGGTGCGCGAGCGGCGCGCCGGCATCGACGGGGGGACGCTGGCCCCGAACAAGGCCGGCGACGTGCTGATCCAGCTCCAGCTGCCGCGCAAGAAGGTCGAGGCCGACCTGTTCCTGCCCGAGCGCAAGCGCGTGCAGACCGGCAAGCTGAAGTCGTTCGTGTCGATCATGTACGGGTGCGACAAGTTCTGCGCCTTCTGCATCGTGCCGCTGACGCGCGGCAAGGAGCGCTCGCGGCCCGCCAAAGACATCGTGTCGGAGGTGGAGCACCTGGCCGCCCACGGGACGAAGGAGGTGACGCTGCTCGGACAGACCGTCAATTCCTACGGGCTGAAGGGGCTGGACGCGACCTGCTCGTTCGCCGAACTCCTGCGCCGCATCGATGCCGTTCCCGGCATCGAGCGCATCCGGTTCACCTCCCCCTACCCGAAGGATTTCACCGACGACGTGATCGAGGCGATGGCGACGCTCCCGCACGTGTGCGAGCAGGTCCACCTGCCCGTCCAGGTGGGCGACGACGTGCTGCTCAAGCGGATGCACCGCGGCTACACGCTGGACCAGTACCGCGAGATAGTGCGCAAGCTGCGGGCCGCGATGCCCGGCATCGTCATCACCACGGACCTGATGCTGGGCTTCCCGGGCGAGACCGCCGAACAGGTGGAGAACACGTACCGGTTCGTCGAGGAGATCGGCTTCGACAGCGCCTTCATGTTCGCCTACTCCCCGCGCGAGCCCACCCAGGCGGCAAGTCTGGCCGATCAGATCCCGCCGCGCGAAAAGACGCGCCGCCTGGAAAAGCTGATCGAGCTCCAGAACCGGATCACGGTCGAGACCAACCGCTCGCAGGTCGGGAAGACGTTCGAGGTGCTGGTCGAAGGCCGCAGCCACAAGGACCGCGACATGTGGCAGGCCCAGACCCGCGGCGGCAAGACCGTCCACTTCGCCGCCGCCGGGCGCGACCGGATCGGCCAGCTCGTCACCGTGCGGGCCACCGAAGGCCACCTGTGGGGGTTCCGCGCCGAAGTGGTGTGACGGATCGAGGCACGACGGCATGACGCGGCCGGGGCCGCTCGTGCCCGGGGTTACGGTCTATGAAGAAGCATCTCGGCTCGATCGCTACCGGCCTGATCTTCGCGGGCCTCGTTTTGCCGCTCGTCCCCTGGGAGCACTTCCGGCCGGCCGGGCCGACGCTCCATGACGCCGCAGCGCGCGGGGACGCGGCGGACGCGACGCGGCTGCTCGACCGGGGGTCGGACGTGGATGCTCGCGACGTGGAGGGGCAGACGCCGCTCCACCGGGCGTCCCGCTCCGGTTCCGCGCCGCTGGTCGATCTCCTCATCCGGCGGGGCGCCGCGGTCGGCGCCCGCGACAGCACACTCCGCACCCCGCTCCACGTCGCCGGCAGCGCGGAGGTCGCCCGGCGCCTCATCGCCGCGGGCGCCGACGTCCGGGCGCAGGCGCAGCGGTTCGACGGGTTCACGCCGCTCCACACGGCGGTCGAAGCCGGGGACCTGGCCCTGGTTCAGGTCCTGCTCGATAACGGCGCGTCCATCAACGAGTCGAACGCCGTGGGCTACACCGCGCTCGCCGCGGCGGCCCGCGCCGGCAGCCTCCCCGCCGCCCGGTATCTGCTCCGGAAAGGCGCCGACATCAACGGGCGCGCGCCCGGCACCTGGACACCGTTGATGATCGCCGCGAGCGGCGACGCTCCCGACACCGCGCTCTTCCTGACGGCGCGCGGTGCCGACGTCCGCCTGGCGGACCAGTGGGGCGTCACGGCGCTCCATTGCGTCACGGAACCGCAGGTCGCGGGGCAGCTCATCGCCCGTGGAGCGGACGTACACGCCGTGACCCAGGAGGGGCGCACGCCCCTGCATATCGTGGCGCGGGGCATCCCCAAGAAGTCGGCGGCCGTGATGCGCCTCTTGATCGGCCGCCGCGCCGAGATCGACCGACCGTCCGCGGACAACGGCGAGACGCCGCTCCATGTCGCCGCCACCGCAGCGGCACGCTTCGGCGACACGTGCGCGGTGGAGCTCCTGCTGAAAAAGGGGGCCGCCGTCGACCTGCGCGACCACAAGGGCCGCACGCCGCTCGCGACGGTCCTCCTGCGTGACCCGGGCCGGCGCGTCGGACGGCGGCGCGACGTCTACCTCGCGCGCCGCGACGCCGTTGTCCGCCTGCTCCGCCGCCACGGCGCCGCCGGGTGAGCCGCGCGGCAGGAGGAAGAGCGGCCCGCCGCGTGTAACAGCCCGTCGATGGCCGGCGGCGGCGCGTCCACGGCCGCGGAGCTGCAACCGACGCCCCGACGAGACCCCTTCGCGTCGGCGGCTCAGCGTCATTCCCGAGAGGCTCACCATGAACGGGCGGCATTCCCCTCGGCGTCCCGGTTTCACCCCGGACACAGGCGCGGCGTTCACCCCGGGTAAAAGCACTGCTTTTACCCTCATCGAGCTCCTGGTCGTCATCGCCATCATCTCCGTACTGGCCGGCATCCTGTTCCCCGTGTTCGCGACCGCACGCGAGAAGGCGCGACAGGCCATGTGCCTCTCGAACACCCGGCAGCTCGGACTGGCCTTCCTCCAGTACACCCAGGACTATGACGAGGTGCTGCCCGCCACCACCGACGGCCCGGCCGGGATGGGCGAGGGCGTGGTCGGCGGCTGGATGTTCTACAGCCGGTTCGGCGGGGTCGGGTACACGGCCGCCGATACCGCCGCGTTCGACCCAGCCCGCGGCTCCCTCTACCCGTACACCAGGAACGCCGGGATCTACGTCTGCCCGACCGACCCGAAGGGCGGCGCGTCGAAGAACTCCTACGCGGTCAACCAGAAGCTCTTCACCGCCAACCCGGGCTTCAACTACGGCAAGTCGCTGGCGGCCTTCGACAGCCCGGCATCGTGCGCCGGCCTGAGCGAGGAGACCATGGTCGAGCCCGCCCGCAAAGACTCCACCAACGACGGGTACCTGGCCTGGGACACCGCCGAGGACTGCATCGCGGCCCGGCACAGCGAGGGCACGAGCTTCTGGTTCCTGGACGGCCACGCCAAATGGGCCAGGGCGCCGAAAACGAGGGACCGGGCGGACGCCCGCAAGCTGGGGATCCTGGACTGCCCCTGAAACGGCGTTTCGCCGCGACGGCTGTCACCAAAGGCCGGCCGCACGTGTCATAAAGTCGCCGGCAAGCGAGGGTAGGAAACCGGCGATCGACCGACGAACTTTATTCGGGGAGGAAAGCAGGCATGGGTTTCTTAGGAAAATTGGGCGGCCAGTTCATCGACATCATCGAATGGCTGGACGCGACGCAGGACACGATGGCCTACCGCTTCGAGCGGCAGGGCAACGAGATCAAGAACGGCGCGAAGCTGATCGTGCGCCCCGGGCAGGACGCCGTGTTCGTCAACGAAGGCGAGGTCGCCGACGAGTTCCCGCCCGGCACCTACACGCTGGAAACCAAGAACCTGCCCATCCTGAGCACGCTCCAGGGCTGGAAGTTCGGGTTCAACTCCCCGTTCAAGGCCGAGGTCTACTTCTTCAGCACCAAGGTCTTCACCGGCCTGAAGTGGGGCACGTCGAACCCGGTCATCCTGCGCGACCCGGAACTGGGGCCGGTCCGCCTGCGGGCCTACGGCTCGTACACGATGCGGATCTCGCACCCGGCCACGCTGCTGCGCCAGCTCATCAGCACCGACGGCCGCTTCGAGACGGACGAAGTCTCAAACCAGCTCCGCGCCTTCGTCGTCAGCAACTTCGTCACCTGGCTGGGCAAAGCCAACGTGTCCGTCTACGACTTCGCCGCGCGCTACACGGAGATGGGCGAAGCGCTCCGCGAGTCGCTCAAGCACGACTTCGCGCAGTACGGCCTCGAGGTGATGCAGGTCAACATCGAGAACGTCGGCCTGCCGCCCGAGGTCGAGGCCGCGATGGACAAGCGCACCCAGATGGGGATCGTCGGCAACCTGAACGACTACACCCGGTTCCAGGCCGCCAACGCCATCGAGGCGTCCGCCCAGAACCCGGCCGGCGGCAACGCGGCCATGGACATGGCGATGGGCGTCGCGATGGGCCAGCAGGTGGCCCGATCGATGCAGGACGATCAGGGACAGGGCGCGGCGGCGCCTGCGGGGCCTCCCCCCCTCCCGCAGCAGGCGCAGTACTACATCGCCGTGAACGGCCAGCAGCAGGGCCCGCTGTCCATGCCCGCTCTCCAGCAGCAGGTGGCGAGCGGCGCGATCCAGCGGGACACGCTGGTCTGGAAGCAGGGCATGGCCGCCTGGCAGGCCGCCGGCGAGGTCGGCGAGGTCGCGGCGCTGTTCGCCGCCGTCCCCCCGCCCCTGCCGCCCGCCGGCTAGGGGTTGAGGTCCGGCCGTCGGACCCGCGGTCTCCGGGGCGCGCCCCGGAGACCGCCGGGGCGTCGTCATGCCGTTCCCGACCTGCCCGTCTTGTCTCCCTTACCCCCACCGACGACATACCGTTTATAGGAAGACCGAGATGTTCAACCAGCGACAAGGCAAGGGACAGCCGGCCCCTCCCCCCGTGGGTCCGGCTCCGGCATCCCAGGAGGCACCTCCCGCTCCGGCTCCCGCCGCGGAGCAGCAGACCGCCGCCGCGCCGCCGCCATCCGCCGCGCCGCAACAGGGACAGCGCTACCCGTGCAAGGGGTGCGGGGCCGACATGGTGTGGGACCCCAAAGTGAGCATGCTCCAGTGCCCGTACTGCGGCTACCAGGAGATGGTGGAGGGCAGCGGGGCGCAGGTCGAGGAGCGTTCCTTCGACGCCTTTTTGGAGGCGGGCGCGGGCCGGATGGCGAAGATGACGCCGCAGGCGCTGGAAGTCACCTGCTCCGGCTGCGGGTCCATCGTCAACTTCGAGCCGCCCGACGTGGCGGGCGAGTGCCCGTTCTGCGGTGCCAAGATCGTCGCCCAGCCGCACGCCGCCGACCCGCTGGTCGCGCCCGAGGGCGTGCTGCCGTTCAAGATCCCGCAGAAGGACGCGACCGAGGCCATCCGCAAGTGGCTGGGCACGCGCTGGTTCGCACCCAACGCGCTGAAACGACAGGCGCAGCAGGGCGCGATCAACGGCGTCTACCTGCCGTTCTGGACCTACGACGCCGACACGCGCAGCCGCTACTCGGGCCAGCGCGGCGAATACTACTATGTGACGGAGAACTACACGACGACCGAGAACGGCAAAACGGTGCAGCGGTCGCGGCAGGTGCGAAAGACGCGCTGGTATTCGGCCTCGGGACACGTGTCGCGCGCCTTCGACGATGTGCTGGTCGCCGGCACGCGCTCGCTGCCGCGCAACCGGCTGGACTCGCTGGAGCCGTGGGACCTGCCCGAGATCAAGACGTACGAGCCGTCGTTCCTGTCCGGGTTCAAGGCGCAGCGCTACCAGGTGGACCTGAAGGAAGGCTTCACGCTCGCCCGCGGGGTGATGGCCCAGGTCATCGAGGGCGACGTGCGCCGGGACATCGGCGGCGACGAGCAGCGCATCCACAACGTCTCGACGGACTACGCCGACGTCACGTTCAAGCACCTGCTTTTGCCCATCTGGATCAGCGCGTACCAGTACGGCGGGAAGACGTTTCAGACGATGGTCAACGCCCGCACCGGCGAGGTGCAGGGCGACCGGCCGTACAGCATCTGGAAGATCGCCTTCCTGGTGCTGGTCATCCTGATCGTCCTGGGCATCATCGCCGCGCTCAACCAAGGCGGCGGGAGCGGTTCATCGGTCGGGCAGGCGCCGCCGCGGGTCGCCGCAGCCGCCCTCACCCCCGTCCCCTCTCCCAATAATGGGAGAGGGGTGCCTGCCACCGTCTCGGTAGTGGGTCCACGGGAGGGCGCCCCCGAAGGGCAGTCCACCTCCTGGTCAACCCTCCCCTCCCCCTCCTTCCGAGGGAGGGGGCCGGGGGGTGGGTCGCGCCAAGCCGCAGTCGGGTCTGCCCCAGGCACCCCTCTCCCATTATTGGGAGAGGGGACGGGGGTGAGGGCGGCGAATAGCCGGGTATGGAACCACAGCACCGCTGGGATCTCTCCGTCGAGGAGGCCATCGCGCTCCAGGGCGAGTTACGGACGCGCGTCCAGACCGCGAACGGCTTCGACCCGGACGGCATCCGGAGCGTCGCGGGCATAGACGTTTCGCTCAAGGGGGAGGGACAGGCGGCCATCGTCGTCCTGTCCTTCCCCGGGCTGGAGGTGCTCGACCGTGCCGTGGCCGGGGCGAAGCTGACGTTCCCGTACGTGCC
>CADCTO010000633.1 GCA_902805585.1 uncultured Armatimonadota bacterium
TGGCGGCCCATAGGATGACGACCTGCTCCTCGACCGGCAGCGGTCGGTATTGGCCCTGCTTGAGAACCTCGGTCAACCGCTGGCCGCGATCGATCTGGCCCTTCGTGGCCGCGTCCAGGTCGGAGCCGAACTGGGCGAAGGCGGCCAATGAGCGGTAGTTCGCGAGCTCCAAGCGGAGCCGGCCGGCGACCTGCCGCATGGCCTTGATCTGGGCTGCGCCGCCGACGCGGGAGACCGAGATGCCGGCGTTCACGGCTGGCCGGACGCCGGCATAGAAGAGGTCGGTCTCGAGGAAGATCTGGCCGTCCGTGATCGAGATCACGTTGGTGGGGATGTAGGCCGAGACGTCGCCGGCTTGGGTCTCAATAACCGGCAGCGCGGTGAGGGAGCCACCGCCGAGGGCGTCGCTCATCCGGGCCGCCCGCTCGAGCAGCCGGGAGTGCAGGTAGAAGACGTCGCCCGGGTAAGCCTCGCGGCCCGGCGGACGCCGCAGCAGAAGCGAGACCTGCCGGTAGGCCCAGGCGTGCTTGGAGAGGTCGTCGTAGACGATCAGGGCGTTGCCGCCGTTCTCCATGAACTCCTCGCCCATCGCGCAGCCGGCGAAGGGGGCGATGTACTGGAGCGCCGCCGGGTCCGCCGCCGAGGCGACGACGACGATCGTGTGGTCCATCGCGCCCTGCTCCTCGAGCACCCGGACGGCCTGGGCGACGTTGGACCGCTTCTGCCCGATGGCGACGTAGATGCAGATGACACCGGTGCCGCGCTGGTTGATGATCGTGTCGAGGATGACGGCGGACTTGCCGGTCTGGCGGTCGCCGATCAAGAGCTCCCGCTGGCCACGGCCGATCGGGATCATCGAGTCGATCGCCTTGATTCCCGTCTGGAGCGCAGTGTCGACGTCTTGCCGGAGGATGACTCCCGGCGCGATCCGCTCGATCGGACGGGTCTTGTCCGTGCTGATCGGGCCCTTGCCGTCGATCGGCTGGCCGAGCGGGTCGACGACGCGGCCCAGCAGCGCCTCGCCCACCGGGACGGACGCGATCCGGCCGGTCGCCCGGACCTCGTCACCCTCCTCGATCTCGA
>CADCTO010000634.1:0-14091 GCA_902805585.1 uncultured Armatimonadota bacterium
AAGCGCGCCGGGACGCAGAGCATGGTGACGGTCCCCATGATCGGCTTGGTCGCCGACGTCCGCGCGGACCGCCCCAAGAAGAAATGGTCGTTTTCGGTCGCCAAATACGGGCCGCAGAAGAAGACCGACGCGCAGTGGAACCCGGATTCGGGCAACGGCGAGCGGCCGGACGGCACGCCGATCACCGGCAACGACCCGCGCGACGCGAACGTGCCGGCCGATGTGGCTTTCATGAAGCCCTGGATCGAGCACCTGACCGGCACGTTCGGCACGGCGGCGCGCGGGGGCGTCCGCTACTACGTGCTGGACAACGAGCCGTCGATCTGGCACGGGACGCACCGCGACGTGTTCCCGACCGGCCTGAAGATGGACGACGCGTTCGCCCGGATGCGCGACACCGCCCGGATAATCAAGGGCGTCGATCCGACCGCCAAGATCGTCGGCCCGGAGGAGTGGGGCTGGAGCGGCTTCCTGTTCTCGGGCTACGACCAGCGGTGGGGCGCGAAGAACGGCTGGAGCAAGCCGCTGCCCGACCGGGCCGCGCACGGCGGCATGGAGTACGTGCCGTGGTTGCTGCAACAGTTCGCCAGCGAGGAGAAGCGGACCGGCAAGCGCCTGCTGGACGTCTTCACGCTCCACTACTACCCGCAGGGCGGGGAGTACACCGGCGGGGCCGGCGAGGCGATGCAGTTGCGGCGCAACCGCTCGACGCGCTCGCTGTGGGACCCTGCGTACAAGGACGAGACGTGGATCGACGACACGGTCCGGCTGGTCCCGCGAATGAAGGAGTGGGCGGCGAAGTACTACCCCGGGACGCCCATCGGCCTGACCGAGTACAACTGGGGCGCCGAGGACCACATCAACGGCGCGACCGCACAGGCCGACGTTTTGGGCATCCTGGGCCGCGAAGGCATGGACCTCGCCACCCGCTGGACCACGCCCGACCCCAAAACGCCGACCTACAAGGCGATCCGGATGTACCGGAACTACGACGGCAAGAAGGGCACGTTCGGCGACGTGTCCGTGGCGGCGCGCGTGCCCGACCCGGACCGGCTGTCCGCCTTCGCGTCGCAGGACTCGAAGACCGGCGCGCTCAAGGTGATGGTGATCTCCAAGGTCCTGTCCGGCAACACGCCCGTCACGCTCGACATCGCCGGTTTCGCGCCGTCAGGTCGGGCCGCCGTCTACCAACTGACGGCGGAAAACCGGATAAAAAGCCTGCCTGCCATCACCGCCAAAGGTAGACGGCTGGTGTATAACGCCCCTGCACAGTCCATCACTCTGTTCGTGTTGCCCGGCGACTTCCCGTACGCCGGACCGGCTTTCTTGACGCTCCCCCGGGCGTGACGTACAATGACAACAGAGGTTCTCGCCAATGCTGTCGTCCGTGTACCGCCGCGCCTTGCCCGCCCTGGCAACTGCATGTTTCGCGCTCGCCGCTACCCATGCCGCTCCCGCCCGCGCGCAAAAGAGCAAGACTCCCCCCGGAGATCCTGCGCCGCCCGCCGCGGCTCCGGCCGGCCTCGCGCCGCTCGGAACGGTCGAGGTGAAGCCCACACGGCCGATGCTGCTCTTCGACCGCGCGATCCGGGCCACCCAGGCCGGGAAACTGGCCGAAGCGCAACGGCTGTACCGCGAACTGCTCAAAGAGGAGCCGAAGGCGGCGGCCGCGTGGGCGAACCTGGGCCTGCTCCTGCTGCGGGAGAACAAGGCCGCCGAGGCGATGGACAGCCTGCGGCGCGCCACGCGCCTGGAGCCGCAGGTAGCCGACTTCTGGGCGCAGCTTTCGGCCGCGGCGCTGACCGCCGGCCGCTTCGCCGAGGCTGAGCAGGCGTCACGCAAGGCCCTCGCGCGCGACCCGAAGAACGACCGCGCCGCCTATAACCTGGGCGCGGCCCTTTTGCGCCAGAAAAAACCCGCCCTCGCCGTGGCCCCGCTGCGCGCCCTCCTGGCACGACTGCCGAACAACCGCGAAGTCGGCTTCAGCCTCGCCTTCGCCCTGTCCGGGTCCGGGCGCAAGCGCGAGGCGCGCGACCTCGCACGCAAACTGTCGGCGCGCCACCCGAAGGACGTGAACCTGCTGCTGCTGTTGGGCGACCTGGCCGGGCAGCTCGGTGACTACGCCGAAAGCCAGAAGGCGTACGCCAGGGCCGTCGTTCTGGACCCGAAGAACGCGCGCGCCCGCGCGAACTCGGTCATGCTCCTGGAGCGGATGGGGAAGACGGACGCGGCGACGGCGGGGTACCGGGAGGCGGTGAAGCGGGACCCCGGCAGCCTGACCGCGCGCGCCGGGCTGGGCCGCCGCCTGTTCCTGGCGAAGAAGTACCCGGAGGCGGAGCGGGAGTTCCGGGAGGCCATGCAGCTCGACCCGCGGAACACCTTCATCCTCACCAGCCTCGCGCTTTCCGTCTTTTACCAGGGCGAGGAACGGGCCGAGGAGGCGGGCAAGATCTTCGCCGCCGCGCTGTCGGTCGACCCGAAGTACATCCCGGCACGCATGGGACTGGCCCTGCTCCACGAACAGGCGAAGCGCCCGGAGGAGGCTCTGAAACTCTACCGCGGCGTGCTCGCCGACGTGCCCGACGCGTACGACCCGCGCCGGAGGGTGGCGGGCCTGCTGTACGTCGCCGGCAAAAAAACGGAGGCGTACGCGGAGTTCCGCGAGCTGGCGCGTCGCCACCCCAGGGATACCGAGGCGCTCAAACAGCTCGCTTCGCTGCTGGTCGCGGACGCCCGCGGGGAGGAGGCGCTGAAGGCGTACCTGGCGGCCGCCGCCCGAAACCCCAAAGACGCTTCCGCGCGCGTCGGGGCGGCGCAGGTCCTGGAACAGCAGAAGAAGCCGGACCAGGCCGCCGCGCAGTACGAGGCCGCGCTGAAGGCCGACCCGCGGAACGCGACCGCCTACGCGGCCTATGCCAACCTTTTGCGTGCGGGGAAGAAGTCCGACGCGGTGCTCGGCGTGTACCAGCGCTGGGCCAAGGCCGATCCCGGGAACGCGCAGGCCCGCTGGGCGCTCGCCTTCGAGTACCGGGAGCGCGGGCGCCACGCGGACGCGCTGCGCGAGATGCGCACCATCCGGGCGGCCAAGAACGACCCGATGCGCCTGACGTACTGGATGGGGCCGGCGCAGATCCTGACGGACCAGGGGAAGCACGCCGAGGCCGTGGCCGAATACCGGCGGCTCGCCCGCGAGGAGCCCGCGCAACCCGCCGTCCGCTTCGCGCTCGCCCGCGCGCTGGAAAGCGCGAAGCGTTTCGGGGAGGCGGAGCAGGTGCTCAAGCAGGTGGCCGCGGCGGCGCCGCCGAAGGAGACGGGGCCGCGGCTGCAGCTCGCGGGGTTGTACGAGCGTCTCGACCGCCCGGACTAGGCGGCGAAGGCGTATGAGGCGGTCCTGACCGTCACCCCCGCGGACGCCCCGGCGCGCTACGGCCTCCGCCGCATGCGCGACAAGCAGAAGAAGCCGGAGGCGGCGATGGCCTTCCTGGAAAACCTTGCGCTGCGCGACGCGGCCCGGCCCGACCTGGACGCGGTGGCATCGCTGCGCGAATTGTACGGCCAGGACGGGAACGCGAAGGGCTACCTGGCGTTCGCCGGCCGCGTCGCCGACCGGTACCCGCAGAACCCCGACGCGCTTCAGGTGTACGCGCTCGCCCTTTCCGGCGACAAGCAGTGGGAGCAGGCGGCGGCCGTTTACCGTAGAATGATTGTGATCAACAACAAAAACGCCGGGGCGCACGCGGGCCTGGGCGCCGTTCTGGAAGCACAGAACAAAAAGAACGAGGCGGTCGCCGCGTACCGCGCCGCCAAGATCGCCGACCCGGGGAACGCGGCGGCGGCCGACGGCCTGAAGCGTCTGGGCGCCGAACCGGTCAAGACCGGCGCGGCCGGCCCCGCACCCGCCCCCGGCGGCAGCGGCGCCCGCTGATGCAGTGCGCCCGGCACCCGAAGGTCGAGACCGCCCTGTCCTGCGGCAAGTGCGGCACGCCCATCTGCCCGGACTGCTCCGTGCCCGGCCCCGTCGGCATGCGCTGCCGCGACTGCGCCTCGCTGCGGCAGTCCCCCCTGTACCAGGTGCGCCCGGAGCGCTTCGTGATGGCCGCCGTCGCCGGGGTCGCGGCGGGCACGCTCGCCGGCTTCGTGCTCCAGTTCATCGGGTTTTTCATCCTGTTCGTCGCGCCGATGATCGGCGGCCTGCTGGGCGAGGTCATCCTGCGGGCGACGGGCCGCAAGCGCGGCCCGCGCCTGGAGTTCCTGGCCGGCGCCAGCGTCGTCGTCGGGGCCGGCCTGTCGCTCCTTATCTCCGACGGTTACGGGCGCCTCACCGTCAGCCCCGTTTCGCTCGTGTTCTTCCTGCTCGCCGTCGGCCTCACGACCGCAGCCGCCGTCGCCAAGATCCGGTACTTGTGACGCGCCGGGACTAACTGCCTGTCGAGGTGTAGTGCCGGACGCCGATCTTCCAGAGGCGCAGGGCGACCAGCAGGAACAGGACGCCGGCGGCGGGCGAACCCCACGACACCCAGGTAGGTATGCCGCCCGCGTCGCGGTCCAGGAGCAGGGGGGCCGGGAGGTAGTTCATCGCCCCGAGCGGGACGACGAAGGTGAAGAAGCGGCGGAACCAGGGGCGGTAGATGGTCAGCGGGAACTGGCCGGTCTCGGTCCCGCCGTAGGTGACCGTGTTCATGATCTCCAGCGTCTCCACCGTCCAGAACGACAGCGTCGCCTGCAGCACGAACAGCCCGATGAACAGGTAGGCACCGCCCCCGATGACCCCCGTGAGCAGCAGGAGCTTGGGCGCGGTCCAGGCGCCGGGCAGGGCGGTCATCGCCCACCCGAGCACCACGAGCCCCTGCAGCAGGCGCCCGACCCGCATGAGCTGCACCTCCTGGCCCGCCACCTGGAGCGCCGTCGGGCGCGGGCGCAGCAGCAGCCGGTCGAAGTCGCCGCCTTTGACCATGCCGGGGAAGGTGTCGAACCCCCGCCCGATCCCCTCGGCGAGCGCGAACGCGGTGTTGACGATGCCGTAGAACAGGGCGACTTCCGCCAGGGACCACCCGCTCAGACTGCCGAACCGGCCGAAGAGCGCCCAGATGCCCAGGAACTCGACGCCCGCTGCGAACAGGTTGCCGAACGTGAGCATCCAGAACGAGGCCCGGTACTGCATCTGGCCGCGCAGCGAGATGCCGACGTAGCGCAGGTAGAGCCCCGGGGCGTCGTCGCGGCGCACGTCCCTTATCCCCCCTGCACGACCAGCCGGCGCGTCGCGCGGGCGAGCAGCCGGCGGCCCAGGAGGACGAGGGCGGCGGTCCAAACGAGCTGGTGCGCGAGGACGGCGCCGACGTGTTCGGGCGGGATGTGGCCGAGGTACAGGCGGAACGGCGTGTCCACCAGGCCGCGGAACGGCAGAAAGTCCAGGAGCGGTTGCGCCCAGTCCGGGTACAGCGGCAGCGGGATCACCATGCCCGACAGCATATAGACGAGCGGCGGCACGATGCGCGTCACCCCCTCTCCCGACAGGGTCCAGAGCAAGGAGAGCGTGAGCAGCGTCGCGAGGGCCGACGACAGCAGGAGCGCCCCGGCCGTGGCCGCGACCCACGCGGCCCCGGACGCGAGCGACGGCGGCAATTGCAGGCCCAAAAACAGCCACGCGATCACGAGCATCGGGACGGCGCGCAGTAATGTCGGGGCGAGTCGGGCGGCCAGGCCGCGGCTGAACCAGAGGGCGTACAGGTCGAGCGGGCGGACCAGTTCGTAGGCGACCGTGCCGGTGCGGATCATGCCGCGCACGTCCGGGTCCGTGTTCCAGGGGAGCAGGGCGAACATCGCCTGGCCCAGCCAGATATAACCCATCACGTCCTCGCGGCTCATCGGCTGGGGCGCGGCCGAGGAGCGGTAGAACGCGTCGAAGATCATCACGCGGATGAAGCCCCAGAACAGGTTCGTGGCGAAGCCGGCGAGCGCGGCCGCCCGGTACTGGAGCAGCATGCGGAACCGCGCGCCGACGATGGCCGCATACGCGTGCGCCGCCGCCGTCACGGGCGCGCGGGCTCCTCGCCGCCGTACAGCCGCGCGATGATCTCTTCGATCGGCGGGTTCTGGACGAACAGGTCGCGCACGGCGTGGCGGGCCGCCAGCCGCGCGATCAGCACGGCGGTCGCGACCCGGTCGGGGTCGAAGGCCAGCACGATCCGGTGGCCGTCACGGCGGATGACTTCGGCGTCCGGGTCCGTGACCGTTGCATCCGCGTCCTCCAGATCGACCAGAAGCCATCGCTCCCGTGTCACCCGAGCCCGCAGCGCCTCCAGCGTGCCGTCGGAAGCGATCTTCCCGCCGGCGATCACGATCACGCGCGTGCAGAGCGCCTCGATGTCGTCCATGTCGTGCGTGGTCAGGATCACCGTCACGCCGCGCTCGCGGTTCAGCGTCCGGATGAAGTCGCGCACGGCGAGCTTGGAGACCGCGTCCAGCCCGATCGTCGGCTCGTCCAGAAACAGAAGGCGTGGCGCGTGGAGGAGGGCGGCGGCCAGGTCGCAGCGCATCCGCTGTCCGAGGGAGAGTTGGCGCACGGGGACGTCGAGGAGCGGTTCGAGCGCGAGCAGCGCGATCAGCTCGTTTCGCGAGCGGGCGTAGTCGGCCTTCGGAACGCGGTAGATGTCGCGAAGCAGGTCGAACGACTCGACCACGGGAAGGTCCCACCAGAGCTGCGTCCGTTGCCCGAAGACCACCCCGATCTGTGCGACGTGGGCGATGCGCTCCTTCCAGGGCACGCGCCCCAGCACCTCGCAGCGCCCGCCGTCCGGCACCAGGATGCCCGCCAGCACCTTGACCGTGGTCGATTTGCCCGCCCCGTTCGGCCCGATATAGCCGACCAGTTCCCCCGGTTCCAGGCAGAAAGAGACGCCGCCCAGCGCCGCGACGGCGCGGTGCCGGCGGCGCACCAGCCCCCGGAGCGCGCCGCCGATGCCCGGGTCCCGCTCGGCGACCCGGAAGGTCTTGGTCAGGTTCTCGACGACGATCTGGGGCATGGGGTGGATTTGCCGCGCTACGCTCCTGGCTTGAAGCGCCCCGGCGTTTTGCGGCCCCGGCCTGAAGTCCGGGCTGAGGGGAGCGCTTCCCGCCTGCGCGGGCGCCGGTGGGAAACCGGGGAGCCATCGTATCCCGCAGGACGCACCGCCGCTTCCGGCGCCCGCGCAGGCGGGCAACGTTCCCCTCAGCCCGGACTTCAGGCCGGGGGTGACAAAACGCCGGGATGGATAAACCAAGGCCACGGCGACACACCTGTCGGAAGGACCAACCATTGCTACCCAGACCCGCCGACTACTACATCGGGAAGGTCCGCGCCCTGCACGTCGCCATGCGCGACCACCTGCTACGCCACCTTCACGAGCAGGAGCGGAGCGCCCTCGGCGGCGGCCTTGCCAGTGTTGCGGACGTGCGCGGCGGCGACACCATCTACACCATCGACGAACACGGCGAGGCCATCCTGCTCCGGTTCTGTGAGGAATGGGCGCGGGAAGCGCCGTTCGTTCTGATCGCCGAGGGCATCGGCGGTCCCGGCGGCTGGCGGCCTTTCCCCGACGGCGCGCGCGAAGAAGACGCGCAGTTCCTGATGATCGTGGACCCCATCGACGGGACCCGCAACATCATGTACAACAAGCGGTCGGCCTGGATCCTTTCCGGCATCGCGCCGAACCGTGGGCGCGGTACCACCCTCGCCGACATCGAGGCCGCCGTGATGACCGAGCTGCCGACCACGCGCCACCTGCTCGGCGACCAGCTCTGGGCCGCCGCGGGTGGCGGCGCCCACCGCGAGGCGCACAACCTGTTGACCGGCGAACGCCATCCGTTGCCCCTGCGGCCGTCCACGGCGGGCGACCTGTCCCACGGCTTCGCCAGCGTCGCCAAGTTCTTCCCCCCGGCCAAGGCGGCGACCGCCGCCTTCGAGGAAAAGCTACTCGCCCGGGTCGCGCCCGAAGGCGGCGAGAACCCGCTCGTCTTCGACGACGAGTACATCTCGACGGGCGGGCAGCTTTATGAGATCCTGGTGGGACACGACCGCTTCCTGGCCGACCTGCGGCCCGTGTTCTTCGAGGCGCTCGGCCTGCCGCCCAAGCTGACCTGCCACCCGTACGACATCTGCACGGAGCTGATCGCGCGCGAGGCGGGCGTGGTCGTGACGGACGAAGCCGGCGGGCGGCTCCAGGCGCCGCTGGACATCCACGCACACGTCGCCTGGGTCGGGTATGCGAACGCGGCGCTGCAAGCACGGATCGAGCCGCACCTGCACGAACTGCTTCAAGAAGTGCGGTCCAAAGGAGTATCATGAAAAGAACGAGAGCCCATTGCATCGCCGCCGGGCTGGTGGTGTGCGCGGCGGTGGCGGCGGGAATGGCGGCCCGCGCCGAACTCCCGCCGGACGTGTACCGCAAGCGGCAGCAGGCGGCCGGGGAGAGTCTGCGTATCCAAGTGCTGTCGGTGGAGACGAAGGAGACCGACGAACCGCGGCGTAAACGGATCGACGTCCGTACCCGGGCGCGGGTGCTCGGCGTGACCCGCTCGAAATCGGGGCTCAAGCCGGGGGCACTCGTTACGGTCGTGTACGTTCACAGTGCCTATAAGGAGCCGCTCACAGGCCCCAGCGAGGTGCCCATCCTGGCGAAGGGGAAGGAGTACCCGGCCTTCCTGGAGCGGATTCGGGATAAGCAGACCTATTCCCCGGCCGCAGGCGATGCGAAACGAGGGTACACCATGGGCGTTGTCCGCAAGGCGGTGATCACGGCGGCGGGTCGGGGGACGCGGCAGTTCCCGGCCACGCGCTCGATCCAGAAGGAGCTGCTGCCGCTCGTCGACCGCGACGGGGTCACCAAGCCCACGGTCCAGGTCATCGTCGAGGAGTGCCTCGCCTCCGGAATCGAGGACGTCTGCATCGTGGTGGCCAAGGGCGGGGCCGCACCGTTCCAAGAGCACTTTTCGCGCCTGAACGAAGCCGAGCGGCGCGTCTTCGGCAACAAGGAATGGGCGCTGTCCCAGGCGGACGCCCTCAGGCGGATGCAGGAGCGCATCACCTACGTCGAGCAGGAGTCGCCGGAAGGGTACGGGCACGCGGTCTACCAGGCGCGCGGCTTCGTCGGCGACGAGCCGTTCCTCCTCCTCCTGGGCGACCATATCTACATTTCCGGGACCAAGAAGCGCTGTGCGCAGCAGGTCATCGAGACCTACAACGTCGCCCAGTGCGCCGTGTCCGCCGTCCAGCAGACCCCGGACGATAAGCTGCACCTGTTCGGGACGGTGACCGGGCGCCCGCTGGGCTCCGAGCCGCCCACCTACGAGGTGACCGAGATCAAGGAGAAGCCGTCGATCGAGTACGCCGCCGAGCACCTCCAGACGCCCGGGGTAAAGCGGGGCTACTACCTGTGCTTCTTCGGCATGCACGTCTTCCCGCCCGGCATCTTCGACTGCCTGCGGTATCATATCGACAACGACATCCGCGAAAAGGGCGAGATCCAGTTCACGTCGTCGCAGGAGATGCTGCGCTCCCAGGAGCGCTACGTCGCGGTGGAGACGGTCGGCGAGCGTCTGGACATGGGCGTGCCGTTCGGGTACGTCGAGACCCAGATGGCGCTCGCCCTGAACGGCGTGGAGCGGACCGAGACCCTGGCCGCCCTGCTGCGGATCGTCGCCAAAAGCGCGGCGTGGGAGCCGTTCGGGCAGGTGTGACGCGGATTTTTACCCGGGACCGCTGCCGCAACCGAGGGAACGGCGGCGGGTCTCATTACGTAGCTCTAATACCACCCGGCGTTCGCCCCGAAGGGAGCAGACTGATGTCCGTCACCGATGAATTGAAGCAGAAGATCGACGCGTGGATCAAGAAGGAAGGGCGCAACCAGTACGGCGACGCCCGTGACACCGTGTACGCCGGCGGCACCCCACTCTTCGATGAGCGATCCGCGAAGCTCAAAGACCGCTACGAGTACATCCTGTCCCGGCACCCGGAACTGCGGGAAGACCGATAAACGCCGTACGGTAGAAAAAGAGGACAAGCCGATGCGTCGCCACAATAGCCGTTCCCGTATCGCCCTGGTGCCCCTGGCCGTCCTGGCGGTCGCCGCGACGGCCGCGCCCATGCTGCCGGTCTGGCTCGGCTCCGACGATGCGCCGCGCGCCGTCGCCGGTCCCGCGCCGGCCGCCCATGCCCTCGTCGTGGACCTGCGCGACGACGCGACGGAAGCCGATATCCGCGACCTGGAAACGCGCTACGGCGTGGACCTCGAATTCAACTCCGTTCACGCGGAGGACGACAACCTGTTGCGCGCGGACGTCGAGGGGCAGGACGCAGGCCGCCTGCTCGAACGGCTGCGGACGGACGCGCGTGTCGAGGTGGCGGAGCCCGAACTGCGCCTGACGCTGCCGGAGCGGCCCGAAGATCCCCTCCGCGGGGCGGGCGCGACAAGTCCCGGTGAGGTCGCCTCCTCGACGTCGTCCGACGCCCGGCCGCGGTTTACGCCGAACGACCCCCGTTACCGTGAGCAGTGGAACCTGCGGATGGTCGGCGCGGAAGCGGCCTGGGAACGGTCCCGCGGCAAAGGCGTGGTCGTGGCCGTCATCGACACGGGCGTGGCCGCGAAGGATTCCGACCGGGGGAAACAGGCGCGCGACTTCGGCCAGACCCATTTTACGCGCGGGTACGATTTCGTCAACGACGACGACGACCCGTACGACGACCACGGACACGGCACGCACGTGTCCGGCACCATCGCCGAATCCACCGACAATCGCGAAGGCGTCGCCGGGCTCGCCTTCGAGGCGACGATCCAGCCGATCAAGGTGCTGTCGGCCATGGGCTCGGGCACGAGCACAGACATCGCCGACGCCATCCGCTTCGCCGCCGACAACGGCGCGGGCGTCATCAACCTGAGCCTGGGCAGCCCGCACCCGTCCGACGTCATCCATAGCGCGGTGAAATACGCCCGCCGCAAGGGCGTCGTCATCGTGTGCGCCGCGGGCAACGGGTTTGAGGAGGGGGTCATCTACCCCGCCGCCTTCCCCGAGTGCATCGCCGTCTCGTCGGTCGGCCCGTCCGGCGACCTGGCGACCTATTCGTCGTGGGGCAAGGAGGTCGCCCTCGCCGCCCCCGGCGGCGACATGCTGGCGAGCGGCAAGGAGGCCGACGGCATCCTGCAGAACACGGTCTACCCCGTCGAGCAGGGCGGCAAGGGCGACGACTACTACCACTTCCAGGGCACGTCGATGGCCAGCCCGCACGTCGCCGCCGCCGCCGCGCTCGTGATGGCGCAGGGCGTGCGCGACCCCGCCCGCGTGCGCGACCTGCTGGAGCGCGGCACGACGCCCAAGGCCCCGAAAAAGAAATACGGCGCCGGCATCCTGTCCGCGAGCAAGTCCACGGCCCTCGCCGCCGGGACCACCTCCCGGCGTTCGGACAAGCGCCTGCTGTTCGGGGTTTTGGCCGCGCTCATCCTGTTCCTGCCCCGCCGCATCCCGTTCGGCCTGCGGCTCGCGGTCGTCGCCGCCGTCTGGGCCGGCTATTTCGGGCCGGACCACCTGGCCGCCACCGTCGGCGCGAACTCCGCCTGGAACCTCGTCACGTTTTCCGCCCTGATCCCGTTCCTGCTGTTCTGGGAGATGGAGAGCCGCGTCGGCAGCAAGATCGTGGCCGGGCTGGCGCTGGGCGTCGGGATCGGGCTCGTCTGGAACCTTTTGACCGGCGCCCTTCCCTTCACCGCGACCGCCTTCGGCGACCGCGCCCTCCCGTGGACCGTCGCCAACGCAGCGGCGTCGTTCGTGATCGCCGCAGCCGCCTGGCGCCGCAGCCGCACGGCGTGACTACAAAGGCTTCCACAGGCGCATTAAAAAAAGCGGGAGGGCGGTGCAGGATCGCACCGCCCTCCCGCTTTTTTACTGCCTCCGCTTACGACAGGCCGTAGAGTTCGCCGAATTTGGCGCGCAGGTAGCGCAGGTAGGAGCGAGACTGGGCGGGCTCGCCGCAGGCGCGCTGTACCAGCTCGGCGGGGAGGTAGCGGCGGCCGGGGCGGTGGATGTGGGTGCGCAGCCAGTCGAGCAGAGTGCCGTACTCACCGCGCGCCAGATCGTCCGCGATGCCGGGCACGTCCGCGAGCGCCTTGTCGTAGAGCTGCGCGGACAGCAGCGTGCCCAGCGAGTAGGTCGGGAAGTAGCCGAAACTGCCGCTGGACCAGTGGACGTCCTGCAGGATGCCCCGGGCGTCGTCCGGGGGCGTGACACCCAGGTACTCGCGCATCTTCTGGTTCCAGGCCTCGGGCGCGTCCGCGACGCTCAGGCTGCCGTCGAGGAGCGCCTTCTCCATCTCGAAGCGCAGCATGATGTGGAGGTTGTAGGTCACCTCGTCGGCCTCGACGCGGATCAGCGACGGCTGGACCTTGTTGATCGCGCGGTAGAACGTGTCCACGTCCACGTCGCTCAGCGATTCGGGGAACGCCTTCTGCAGGTCGGGGAAGAAGACGTTCCAGAAGGTGCGCGAGCGGCCGATGGTGTTTTCCCACAGACGCGACTGGGATTCGTGCACGCCGAGCGAGGCGGCGCCCGAAAGCGGCGTGTTGTCGTCCCCGGGGTCCAGGCCCTGCTCGTAGAGCGCGTGGCCGGTCTCGTGGATCGTGCCCATCAGCGCGCTGGGCAGCCAGTTCTTGTCGAAGCGCGTGGTGATGCGGACGTCGTCCTTGCCGAACGAGGTGCAGAACGGGTGCACGGCCCGGTCCTGCCGCCCGCGCGCGAAGTCGAAGCCCATCTTCTTGATGACGGTCTCGCCGAACCGGAGCTGCCGGTCTTCGTCGAAGTCGCGGCGCAGCACGCTGTCGTCGATGGGCGGGCGCTCGGCGATCTCCTGGACGAGCTGCACCAGGCCGGGCCGCAGCTCGTCGAAGACGCGCTCGACCTCGCGGGTCTTCATGCCGGGCTCGTACTGGTCGAGCAGCGCGTCGTACATCCGGTCCTCGTAGCCCAGGTGCTCGGCCGCCCGCCGGTTCAGGTCGAGAATCTTCTCCAACGAGGGCGCGAACTGCGCGAAATCGCTCTCCCCGCGGGCCTTGACCCAGATCTCGTGGGCGAGCGTGGTCGTCTTCGCCATCTCGATGACGAGTTCGGTCGGGAGCTTCGTGGCCTTGTCGAAGTCGCGGCGCACCACGCGCACCGTCAGCGCCTCGTCCGTGTCGCCGGCCAGCCCGGCCACTTCGGCTTCGGCCCCGTCCAGCAGGCGCCGTGTCTCATCGGAAACGAACATCTCGTGCGCGATCTTGCCCAGCGTGGAGAACTGCTCCGCGCGCTCTTCCGCGCCCCCGGCCGGCATATAGCACTGCTGGTCCCACCCGAGCACCGCGATCGCCGAATGGATGTGCCCTAGCTCCGCCATGCGGGCTCTTAGCTGCTCGTATTGCTGCACTCTCTGCTCCTGTATCTCTGTTGTTTCTGCTCGCGCTGCGCTTACTGCATGCGTACGGGAGGCGACTTCACGGGAGCGTCGACCTCATATCGATCTTCTAGACAGCCGGGAGGTCGCGCAGATTCCCGAAGATGTCGTGAAGCGGCAGGCAGAAAAGCATGCGGTCATAGCGCGGCGACCGCCCTACTCTTGTTTCCGCAGCCCCTCGATGACACCTTCGAGGCACGCGGCAAAGCGCCGGCACCGGCGCTATCGGCGACCTGGGTGAGGCCGCTTTGCTCCCCCGCCCGCGCCGACGCCGGGCGCTCTTCATTTCGCCGCGGGCGCGGGCGGTTCCTGTGATGCGACCCGGCATCTTCGGGTATCATAGGGCGGCACAGGCCGGAGAACCCGCGAAACCAGCGCATGAGCATTCCGTTCGACTACCACACCCACCACGACCGCTGCGGGCACGCCGAGGGCAAACTGGCAGACTACATCGAGTCGGCGGCGGCACTGGGCATCACGGATCTCGGCGTTTCCGACCACTGCCCCGCGCTCTTTTTGGAGGGAGACCACCCCCTGCCGGGAACGACGATGGCCCTGAGCGGGCTGCCGGAGTACGTGCGTGAGTCCCTGGCGCTGAAGGAACGGTATCAGGGCCGAGTGGCGGTGAAAGTGGGCAT
>CADCTO010000634.1:14101-14899 GCA_902805585.1 uncultured Armatimonadota bacterium
TACGTGCTCGGCTCGGTGCACTGGGTTTTCGGCGTCAACATCTTCCACCGGCCTCGATGGGAGACAGATGACGCCGAAGCGACCTACACGGAATACTACCGCCTGGTGGCCGAGGCCGCGCGGTCGGGAATGTTCGACATCCTGTCCCACCTGACGGCGGTCGAGGCGTACGGGCCGCGCCTCGGCGATGCGCTCGCCGACCGCCTGTATCGGCCCGTCGTGGAGGCCGCCGTCGCCGCGGGCGCCGTGGTCGAGATCAACACGTCGGGCTTCCGCAAGATGGGCGGCGACGACCCGTTCCCCGACCGCCGGATGCTCCGGCTGCTCATCGAGGCGGGCGTGCCGCTGACGTTCGGCTCCGACGCCCACCGGCCCGGCGAGGTGGGGTTCGCGCGCGACCGGGTGTTCGCGCTTCTCGGCTACCTGGCCGGTGGCAGCGTTCCGGAGGCACGGGCGGTCACGGTGCGCCACGGCCCGATACGGGCGTGGGCGTTTTGAACGAGAGGTCCCTGGGCGCGCGGTCGCTGGCGGTGCACGTGATCCCCGCCCTCGCCTTCTTCTTTATCCCTCGCTGACAAAGGAAACGGTCTAAATGGAATGGTTTTCGTGGGTCTCGCAACCGAGCGCGTGGGTCGGCCTGCTGACGCTGGTCGCCCTGGAGATCGTACTGGGGATCGATAACATCGTGTTCATCTCGATCCTGTCCGGCAAGCTGCCCGCCGACCAGCAGCCCAAGGCGCGCAAGGTCGGCCTGGCCGCGGCCCTGATCACGCGCGTCCTGCTGCTGCTGTCCCTGTC
>CADCTO010000635.1 GCA_902805585.1 uncultured Armatimonadota bacterium
CGTGACGCTGATCAGCCGTGACTGCATTTCGCCCGTCCGCGTGCCGGTGAAGAAGCGCAGCGACATGCCCTGAAGATGGTCGTAGAGCTGGTTGCGCAGGTCGCGCATGATGTCCTGGCCGACCACGACCGACAGGTAGCCGTAGGCGAGCGCGGCGGCCGTCGCGCCCAGCGTCGCCGCGAGCGTGTACAGCGTGTAGCGGGTCACGACGCCCAGGTCCCGCCCGAGGAGGCCGTCGTTGACGATGGTGCGCAGGTAGAACGGCGAGAGGAGCCCGAGCGCCGACGAGGCCAGCACGGCGACCACGATCCACACGATCTGCGGCTTGTACGGGGCGAACGCGCGCACGACGCGGCGGGCCGTCTGCGGCTTGATCGTGCGCGACGACGCTCCGGGCGCCGGCCCGCCCATGCCGCGCAGGCTCACAAGCGTGCGCCTCCGACGCGCCCGTTTTTCCACGACATCACAGACCTCCAGCGGCCGGGTTCAGCGGTACAGTTCCGGCTTCTTCTTCCAGTCTTTGTCGCGGTCGTGGCCGAACCGGGTCACGCGCGGTCGGCGCTCCCGCAGGCGCACAGATTCCGCGCCCAGGTAGTGGCCCTCGGATCGGGGGTTTTTGCCCACGCACTCCAGCCGCAGCGTGTACCGACCCGGCTCGGGCCAGAAGTCGAGCAGGTGGAACTCCGCGCTGTCGATCTCGGGGCTGTAGAAGTCCATCGGCTCGCCGACCTTCACGCCGTTCAGCGTCGCCTGATAGCGGCCGAAGTCGTAGGATTTGGTCATGCGGAGCAGCAGGCGCAGCGGCTCTTTCTTGCGGACCGCGAACGGGAGCTCCAGCCACGCCCCTTCGGCACGTTCCGGCTTGTAGAGCAGCTGCGGGCCGTCGTACAGGGCGAGCCGCTGGGTGACTACCGCTCCGGCGCCGCGGTGCGCCGCGTCCGTGAAGTCGCGGGCATGGACGACGACGCGCTCCAGGCTCGGGAGCCGGCGGTCGCGGGCGTGCGGTGCGCGGGCCGTGAACGTCGGCTGCCCGGTCTGGTACCAGAAGGCGACGCTGGAATAGTCGTCTTCGCGCTCGTTCCAGCTCGTGCTCCGGTAGCCGGGGTTCTCGTCGGGCGAGATCCAGCCGGAGTGCTCGAAGGCGACCCGGATGCCCTTCTGGAAGACGATCGGGTCCCCGACGTGCCACCGGTAGGCGCTCGTGTGCCCGCCGACGATCCCCCACTGGTCGAAGTACGGGACGCCGAAGTACGGCGTGCTGGTCTGCTTGAGCCCCCACGCCGACAGGAAGTAGTCTTCGGTTCCCGTGCCCCAGAGCGAGGGTTTGGCCTCGCCGTCGATGAAGACCTTCTCGTCGCCCTCGCCGAACCACGAAGGGCTGCGCGTGCGCACGGCGAGCACCGTTCCGACGTAGTGCCCTTTGCCCCTGGTGTCCAGCACGACGTAGTCCTTGCCCGGGACGGCGGGGTACTCCTGGCGGTACTGGGCGTGGAAATAGGGCGTGTCCTCGGGCAGGCGGTCCTTCTTGATCCAGTCGACGTTGTAATAAAGGAGATGGACGGGCTTGTCGCCCTGGTTCACGATCTCGACGCGGGCCGACTTGCGGAAGGGCATGTGCCAGAAGCAGTTGTAGGAGTCGGCGTCCTCGACGTTCACGGGCAGACTGTTGACCGCGCTGCGCCGGCCGAAACAGTTGGCGAAGAAGTCGCCCACGGGCGCCTCGACCCCGGGGCGCGGGCGTCCGTCCCAGGTGATGCGCAGCAGCATGTCCTGGTGCGTCGCGGAACCGCCCGGCGCCCAGGTCTGCGGCTCCGGCCCGAGGAACGTCAGCCACAGGTGCGTGATGACCCCGGGCCCCTTCACGTCCATCAGCACGTGCGTCTGGCCGGGTGCGACGCGGAAGTTGTCCCAGTTGCTCTTCTCGTCCCGGTCCGCTTTGGGGTCGGCCCTGGGGTCGTACCGGCCGGAGCGGCCCTCGCGGAATGTCGAGGTGGCGCGCATGCTCCGGCCCTCCTGCGGCCTGGCAAGCGTGCCCAACGCGTCGCCCGTAACCGCGGGCGCCCCGGTGACCGTGACGGCGAGGAGCAGTCCGGCACGCAGCCGCGTCACGAACGGACGGAGCCGAGGGGAAAGTGAAGAGTGTAAGGCTATATTCCCGGGCGTTCGCGGGGCGCGAGGGAGCGGCGGCGCGGCGATGCGGTCCATGCCGGCTTGTTTCGCCACGTTCCGCGCGCGTTCCTGCCGGCCGGGCCGGCCTACGGGGCCGGCGGCAGGGTGAACCAGAATCGGCTCCCCTGCCCCGGCGCGCTATCCACGCCGATCCGCCCGCCGTGCGCTTCCACCGCCATGCGGCAGAACGACAAGCCCAGCCCGGTGGACGCCACGCCCCCGACCGCCCCGGGCTGTACCTGGTAGAACTTGTCGAAAATGCGGGCCTGATGCTCGGGCGCGATGCCGGGGCCGGTGTCGGTGACCGAGACGCAGACGACTCCCCCCGGACCCGGCTCCGACCGCACCGCGATGCTGCCGCCCTCGGGGGTGAACTTCAGGGCGTTGCCGATCAGGTTGACCAGCACCCGGCGGACGATCTCTCGGTCCGCGCAGACGCGTGCGTCCTCCCCCCCCGGGCCAAGTTCCAGGCGCAGAGTGATGCCCTTCTCGCGCGTCAGCGCCTCCACCGTATCGGCGGCTTCCCGGATGGCCTCGGAAACGGGAAAAGCGTCCTGGTTGAGCACCATCTGGCCGGACTCCATCTTGCTGATGTCCAGCAGGTTGTTGACCATCCCCAGAAGCCGGTTCGCGCCTACGAGGGCGCCCTCGACGAACTCCTCGCGCAGCGCCGGGTCCTCCCCCACCTGCTGCACGGTCTGCAGCCCGGTGATGACGCTGGTCAGCGGCGTGCGCATGTCGTGCACGATCATGTGGGTCAGGGCGTCCCGGGACTCCTGCGCCGCCTGCAGCTCGTCGTGCGCGGTCTGGAGCTCGGCGTAAAGCTGTTCGGTGCGCTGCTGCCGCTCCATTTCCGCCGCCAGGTCCGGGAACCAGCGGCGCACCAGCACGCCGATGATCATCAGGGCGGCCAGAAGGTTGAGTACCTTCGGCACCAGGACGTAGCGGGGCTCGGAAAGCAGGTCGTACAGGAAGCGGGGGATCAGGCCGGTGCGCGCCGTGTACCACGTGCCGAAGTAGACGCTTTCCAGCAGGGTGCGCGCTCCGTCCAGGAACACGACGACGAGCATGGTGCCGACCATGGGGCTGAGCGCGGTCAGCCGGCGGTGCTCGCGCCAGTAGAACAGCAGGATGACGAGCCAGCACAGGATCAGAGCCCAGTACAGCCCGGCGGCGACGTAGCTAAGCGGGTCAACCTGCACGGCGGCTCCCGTCGGCGCTTCCCGCGCTCACGTGCCGTCCCGAACGGCTGCAACGTCGCCGGGACTGCGCCGCTGTCGGCTTCGTTCCCATACGAGGATTATGGTACCGAACCGCCCACCTCTAAACCCGCTCCGCGCGGTGTTCAGCCCCCTCCACCGTGCACCCTGCGCACGTCCGC
>CADCTO010000636.1 GCA_902805585.1 uncultured Armatimonadota bacterium
TCCCGAACTGCGTCTACACGGAGCCCGAGTGCGCCAGCGTCGGCATGAGCGAGCAGCAGGCGCGCGACGCGGGCTACGCGGTCAAGGTCGGCACGTTCCCGTTCCGCAACCTGGGCAAGGCGATGGCGATCAACGAGCGCGACGGCTTCGTCAAGGTCGTGGCCGACGAGAAGTACGGCGAGATCCTGGGCATGCACATCATCGGCCCGCACGCGACCGACCTGATCCACGAAGGGGTCGTGTCGATCCAGCTGGAAAACACGGTCGAGGAGCTGATGCGGACGATCCACGCGCACCCGACGCTGGCCGAGGCCATGGGCCAGGCCAACGAGGACGTGCGCGGCCTGGCGATCGACAAGGGGTAGCCCATGGGGAGGAAAGGTATTTTGCTCGCGATGGCAGCCGCAGTGACGACCCTGGCCGCGGCGGCGCCGCCGGCCCCGACCGCCGGCGTCGTCGCCCCCGGCGAGAATCTGGTGGTGCAGGGCGTCCCGCCCATCCCGGCCGCGCTCGCCGAGAAAGTGGGCCGCTACACCGAGTTCCGCGCCGCCGGCCTGCTGGACTGGCACCCGGAGCGCAAGGAAATCCTGATCGAGACCCGCTTCGCGGACACCTGGCAGGTGCACCACGTGAAGATGCCCGGGGGCGCCCGCCGGCAGATCACGTTCTTCCCGGACAACGTCGGCACCGCCCGCTACGAGCCCGAGCGGGGCGACTACTTCGTCTTCAGCAAGGACACGGGCGGCAACGAGTTCAGCCAGAACTACCGCTACGACCTCGATACGGGCGACATCACGCTGCTGACGGACGGCACGTCCCAGAACAGTTCGGGCGTCTGGTCGAACCAGGGGGACCGCATCGCCTACACCTCCACGCGGCGCAACAAAAAGGACCGCGACTTCTACCTGGTGAACCCGCGCGACCCGAAAAGCGACCGGCTGCTGGCGCAGGTCGAGGGCACCGGGAGCTGGGGGATCGCCGACTGGTCGCCGGACGACACGACGCTGCTGGCCGGGGAGTACCTTTCGATCAACGAGAGCTACCTGTACCTGTGCGACACCCGGACCGGCAAGATGACGATCCTGACGCCCAAGGGCGGGCCGGAAAAGGTGAGCTACGGCGCCGGGCTGTTCAGCAAGGACGGCAAAGGGCTCTACGTCACGACCGACCTGGGCAGTGAGTTCCAGCGGCTCGCGTACCTGGACCTCGCCACCAAAAAGCACACCTTCCTGACCACCCACATCCCGTGGGACGTGGACGATTTCGACCTTTCCGAGGACGGCAGGACCATCGCCTTCGTCACCAACGAGGAGGGCGTCGGCGTGCTGCATCTGCTGGACACCCGGACCGGCAAGGAGAAGCGCGCCCCGAAGCTCCCGGTCGGCACGATCAGCGGCATCCGCTGGCACAAGAACAGCCGCGACCTGGGCTTCCAGCTGGTCTCGGCGCGCTCGGCCTCGGACATCTACGCGCTCGACACCCGGACCGGCAAGGTGGACCGCTGGACCGAGAGCGAGACGGGCGGGCTGAACACCGCGAGCTTCCCGGACGCCGAGCTCGTGCGCTGGAAAAGCTTCGACGACCGGATGATCTCGGGCTTCCTGTACAAGCCGCCGGCCCGGTTCACCGGCAAGCGCCCGGTCGTCATCAACATCCACGGCGGACCGGAGGGGCAGGCCCGGCCCGGGTTTCTGGGCCGCAACAACTACTACCTGAACGAGCTGGGCGTCGCCCTCGTGTTCCCGAACGTGCGCGGATCGTCCGGCTACGGCAAGACGTTCCTGACGCTCGACAACGGGATGAAGCGCGAGGACAGCCACAAGGACATCGGCGCGCTGCTCGACTGGGTCAAGACCCGGCCCGACCTGGACGCCGACCGGATCATGGTGACGGGCGGCTCCTACGGCGGCTACATGGCGTTCGTTTCGGCGACGCTGTTCGACGACCGCATCCGCTGCTCCCTGCCGGTCGTCGGCATCTCGAACCTGGTCACGTTCCTGGAGAACACCGAGAGCTACCGGCGCGACCTGCGCCGGGCCGAGTACGGCGACGAGCGCGACCCCGCGATGCGCGCCTTCATGGAGCGCATCGCGCCGGTCAACAACGCCCAGAAGATCACCAAGCCGCTGTTCGTGGTCCAGGGCAAGAACGACCCGCGCGTCCCCTACACCGAGGCCGAGCAGATGGTCGCCACCGTCCGCAAGAACAACACGCCGGTCTGGTTCCTGATGGCCAACGACGAAGGCCACGGCTTTGCCAAGAAGAAGAACATCGACTTCCAGTTCTACGCCACCGTGCTGTTCCTGCAGGAATACCTGCTCAAGTAGGAAGGATTCTGCTCTTGCCGCTTTCACGACGCCGGCTGTTGTCCGGCATGCTCGGGCTCGCCGCCGCGCCGCTTGTGTCCGGCTGCCCCGGTGGCAAGCCCGGCGGGCAGCCGGCCGCAGACGGAGAACCGGCGGCGGGCGGGCAGCCGGGCGGCGGCAAGAAGATCAAAGCCGGGCTCGTCACCGACACGGGCGGGGTGGGGGACAAGTCGTTCAACGCGGCGGCCTGGGAAGGGCTGCAGCGCGCCGAAAAGGAGCTGGGCGCCGAGGTCAAGTTCACGGAGTCCAAGCAGGCCGCGGACTACGTCGGCAACCTGACCCGCTACGCGCGCGGCGGCTACGACGTCGTCTTCGCGGTCGGCTTCCTGATGCAGGACGCTTTGGCCGAGGTCGCGCCCAGGTTCCCGGACGTCAAGTTCGCCATCATCGACGGCGACGCGCCGCCGGACCGCCCGAACTGCGTCGCCCTCAAGTTCCGCGAGGAGGAGGGCTCGTTCCTGGCCGGCGCGCTCGCGGGCGCGGTGACCAGAACGAACACCGTCGGCTTCATCGGCGGGATGGAAGTGCCCCTGATCAAGAAGTTCGAAGCCGGCTACAAGGCCGGGGTGCGGACCACGAACGCGAAAGCCGCCGTGCGTGTGGGCTACGCCGGCACGTGGACCGACCCGCAGAAGGGGCAGGAGATGGCGATCTCGCAGATGGGCGCGGGCGCGGACATTTTGTACCACGCGGCCGGCCAGACCGGCATCGGCGTCATCACCGCCGCCAAGAACAAGGGCGAGGGCTTCTACGCCATCGGCGTCGACCGCGACCAGGACGACATCGCGCCGGGCCGCGTGCTCACCTCGATGGTCAAGCGCGTGGACAACGTCGTGTTCGACACCTGTTCGGAAGTCGCCCGCGGCGACTTCCAGCCGGGCACCGAAGTGTACGGCCTGAAAGAGGCTGGCGTCGGCCTGTCCCCGATGCGCCACACCAAACAGGACGTGCCCGCCGACGTCCTGTCCCGCATCGACACCCTCCGCCAGCAGATCATCGCCGGCACGCTGAAGCCGCCCGCGACGCTGGAGGAACTGGCTTCCTTCGAGGCGCCGTGACCCGTGCCACCTATCCCCCCGGCCCCCTTCCCTGCCAAGCGGCTTCGCCGAGGGAAGGGGGAGCTAGAGGCGGAGGCGACGCGAGTTGCACCGGGGTCGTCTCTTCCCCCCTGCCCGCGCGCA
>CADCTO010000637.1 GCA_902805585.1 uncultured Armatimonadota bacterium
TGGGCACGTGGGGTCCGCTGACGGGGTTGACGGCGTAGCTACCCGTGAAGACGCCGGTGCGCTCGCGCCCCTCGGCCGCGCGGTCGATGTCGCTCAGCCGGGCCGCCCGCTCCCGGTAGGCGTCCACCTCCGCCTTCTGCGCCGCGGTCGTGCAGTCGTCCACCAGCGGGTGCTCGGGCGCCAGCACGACGAAGCTCATGCCGAACACGGTGTCGACGCGGGTCGTGAAGACGCGCACTTTGTCGGCGCAGCCCTGGACGGGGATGTCGAACTCGACGCCCTCGCTCTTGCCGATCCAGTCGCGCTGCTGCGTGCGGACGCCTTCGGGCCAGTCGATGCGGTCCAGCCCTTCCAGCAGCTTGTCGGCATACGCGGTGATCCGGAAGAACCACTGCGGCAGGTCCTTCTTGACCACGGGGCCGTCGCAGCGCCAGCAGCGGCCGTCCACGACCTCCTCGTTGGCCAGGACGGTCCCCTCGTTCACGCACCAGTTGACGGGGGCCTCCTTGCGGTAGGCCAGCCCGCGCTCATAAAAGAGCAGGAACGCCCACTGGTTCCACTTGTAGTAGGACGGGTCCGTGGAGTTGATCTCGCGGTCCCAGTCGTAGCTGTTGCCCAGGACCGACAGCTGGCGCCGGTATTCGCGCGCCAGCATCGGCACGACGTCGCGCGGGTTGGTGTTGTTCTTGAGGGCGTCCTGCTCGGCGGGCTGCCCGAAGGCGTCCCAGCCCATCGGGTGCAGCACGTTGTAGCCGCGCATGTGCATGAAGCGCGCGTACACGTCGCCGGGCACGTAGTTGCGGCAGTGCCCGACGTGCAGCCCGGACCCGGACGGGTACGGGAACATCGTCAGCACGTAGGCCTTGGGCCGGTCCCCGCCCTCGGTCGTGCGGTAGACGTCGGCCTCCTGCCAGCGCCGCTGCCACTTGGGCTCGATCTCGCGGAACGGGTAGCGGCCGTCGTCGTCGTTGGTGTTTGTCGTCGTCATCGTCGTCGCCATGGGTGTTGTTTCGATTATACGGGGAGCCCCGCGCAACAGCAAGGGGCCCGCGGGCGTCTAACGGGCA
>CADCTO010000638.1 GCA_902805585.1 uncultured Armatimonadota bacterium
ATTCGATTCGTCGCTTCGCCCCGCTCTCGTTTTTTCACGGCCGCGCTGACCGCGCCTACGCTTCTTGTCGGCGCCTTGCTTCTCGTCTTCGCCGCGCTTCCGGCACAGGCTGCGCCCGCCAAGCGCCTGCTCGTCGTGACGGTCACCAAGGGTTTCCGGCATGACTCCATCCCGGTTTCCGAAGAGGTGCTGAAGGCCATCGGGGACCAGAGCAAGGCGTTCACGGTCGATTACGTGCGCACCGACGCGGAGATGGCGCAGAAGATGTCGCCGCAGGGGCTGAAGGCGTACGACGCGGTCTTCTTCTCCAACACGACCGGCGACCTTCCCATCCCGGACCGGGACGCCTTCATGAAGTGGATCGCGGACGGGCACGGCTTCATCGGTGCGCACGCCGCCTCGGACACCTACCACGGCTACGAACCCTACAAGCGGATGCTGGGCGGGGAGTTCAAGACGCACGGCCCGCAGAGCGAGGTCGAGTGCCTGGTCGAGGACCCCAAGCACCCGGCGGTCCGGCATCTCGTGCCCTCGTTCAAGGTTTTTGACGAGATCTACCAGTTCCAGAACTACGACCGCAGCCGCTTCCGGGGGCTGCTGACGCTGGACAAGCATCCGAACAGCGGCGCGCCCGGCGACTACCCCATCGCCTGGAACCGGATGGAGGGCAAGGGGCGCGTGTTCTACACCGCGCTCGGCCACCGGCAGGAGGTGTGGCGGTCGCCGTGGTACCAGCAGCACCTGCTCGGCGGCATCCGGTGGGCGCTCGGCCTGGAAAAAGGTGACGCCAAACCGCAGGCCGTGTCGTCAGAGGTAGGGGCCAGGGAGAAGCGCGACGGCTTCCGCTCCGTGTTCAACGGGCGCGACCTGACGGGCTGGCGCCTGCGCAACAAGGACGGCAAGCCGTCGTGGAGTGTGCAGAACGGGATGCTGGTCAACGCGGGCGGCGGGACCGACCTCGTGACCGACCAGACCTTCGGCGACCACGTCGTCCGCTATGAGTACCAGGTTCCCAAAGGCGGCAACTCCGGGTTCTACCTGCGCGGGCGCTACGAGGTCCAGGTGCAGGACGACGGCGACAACAAGACGCCGACCATGACCAGCAACGGGTCCGTCTACGGCAAAGCGGCGCCGTCGGCCTTCGCCAGCAAGCCCGCCGGCCAGTGGCAGCAGGCCGAGGCGACGGTGATCGGCAACCGCGTGACCGTGGTCCTGAACGGCGTCAAGGTCATCGACAACGCGCCCATCGAGGGCGTCTGCGGTCTCGCCCTCGACGACAAAGTGACCGAACCGGGGCCGATCCTGCTGCAGGGCGACCACAGCGCGGTGGCGTATCGCAACATCCGCGTCAAGCCGCTCCGCCCGACGGTCTCCCCCTTTTCGGCGGCGGCGGCGAACAAGTAGGGGCGCGCACCACGCGCCCCCTTTAGGAAGCACGAGAATGGCAGAGAAAAACGACGATAACACGCTGAACCGGCGCGACCTGCTCCAACGCAGCTCCGCGCTCGCGCTCGGCTTCCTGGGGATGGGCGCCGCGAACCTGCACGCCCAGGAGTTGGTGGCCGCCGCCGAAACGCCGGCGCCGGTGCCGCCGCCGGGCCAGACGCCCGCCGCGCCCCCGAAACCCGGCACCGAAGGCGGCAACGCCAAGAAACCGACGGCCGCCTCGAACGTCGCGCCCGTGGGCATCGCCGTCATCGGGCTCGGGGACCAGGGCCGCAAACACCTGACTTCGCTCGGCTACGTCCCCGGGGCCGACGTGCGCTACGTCTGCGACACGTACCCGGCGATCCACAAGCGCGCCCAGGATCTCGCGCCCAAGGCGGCGGCGATCACGGACTACCGCAAGGCGCTGGACGACAAGGCGGTGCAGGCCATCTACGTGGCCACGCCGTCGCACCTCCACCGCGAGATCGTGCTCGCCGCGCTCCAGGCCGGCAAGCACGTTTACTGCGAGGCGCCGCTCGCCAGCAGCATCGAGGACGCCAAAGCCATCGCCACGGCGGCCAAGGCGGCGTCCCCCAAGCAGATCTTCCACGCGGGCATGCAGCAGCGCACCAACCCGCAGCACAACCACGTGCTCGGCTTCGTGCGCACCGGCGCGCTGAACAAGATCGTCAACGCGCGCTCGGTCTGGAACAAGAAGACGTCGTGGCGCAAGCCGGCCGCCAGCCCCGAACGCGAGCAGGCGCTGAACTGGCACCTGCGCAAGGCGACCTCGGGCGGCCTGATGAACGAGATCGGCATCCACCAGGTGGACGTCACCAACTGGTTCCTCAAGAGCACGCCCATCTCGGTCAGCGGCTTCGGCAGCATCCTGCAATGGCGCGACGGGCGCGAGGTGCCCGACACGGTCCAGTGCCTGTTCGAGTACCCCGGAAACGTCTTCCTTTCCTACAGCGCGACGCTGGCCAATTCGTTCGACGGCGCGTACGAGCTGTTCCAGGGGTCGGACGCCGCGATCGTGCTGCGCGACGGCCGCGCCTGGATGTTCAAAGAAGTGGACGCCCCGGCCCTGGGCTGGGAGGTGTACGCCAGCAAAGAGAAGATCGGGGACGAGACCGGCATCATGCTGGTGGCCGACGCCACCAAACTGTTGGCGGAGGGCAAGAAACCGGGCGAGCACACCGACACCGACCCCACCCGGGGTTCGCTCTACTTCGCGGGCGACCACTTCCTGACCGCGATCCGGGAAAAGAAGGAAAGCGTTTCGGGCGCGCAGGAGGGCTACGAGGCGAACGTGGTCGCGCTGAAGGCCCACGAGGCCGTCATGACCGGCGGCAAGATCAACTTCACGAAAGAGATGTTCAGCCTCGGCTAATCCGACAAGCCGCCGGGGTCATTGTCTACGCACCAAGGAGCAGCGACGCAGATGAGCAGCAGCGAATCCAGGACACAAGACCTGACGCAGGATCAGGGCACGACGACACCCGGCGGCGAAGCCGCGGGCGGGTCGCGCCGCGACTTTTTGAAAGTGGCCGGCACCACGGCCGCCGGTGTCCTGGTCGGCGGCCTGGCAGCGGGCGCGCGCCCGGCCCGCGCCGCGGACAAGCTGGCGAGCGGCATCCCGGTGCCCAAGGCCGAAGCCGACAAGTTCGTCGGCGGCAAATTCCCGAAGGCGCCGGTCGCGGCGAGTTCCCGGGCCATCGGCGCCAACGACCGCATCAACATCGCGGTGGTCGGCGTGGGCGGTATGGGCGGGGGCCATCTCAGCCACTTCGTCCGCGATGGCAAGCAGCGCAACACGATGGTGGTCGGCATCTCCGACGTCTACAAGCCGCGCATGGAGCGGTCGGCGGCCTACGCCAAGAAGGACGGCGGCGCGCCCACGGTGCAGGCCGACAAGGACTACCGCCGGCTGCTGGAAAACAAAGACATCGACGCGATCGTCATTGCGACCCCCGAGCACTGGCATGCGCAGATCGCCTGCCACGCGATGGAGGCCGGCAAGCACGTCTACATCCAGAAGCCGATGTCCCGCTATCTGGACGAGGCGTTCCAGGTCCATGATACCGCGCTGCGCACCAAGCGCGTGGTTCAAGTCGGCTCGCAGGGCTGCTCGAACATGATCTACCACACGTCCGGCAAGGCGATCCGTGACGGGCGCATCGGGCCGATCATCATGGGCCAGGGCTCGTACTGCCGGAACAACCCCAAGGGTGAGTGGAACTACGGCATCCCCGGTGACATCACCCCGGAGACCCTGGACTGGAAGATGTGGCTGGGCTCCGCGCCCGAGCGCGCGTTCTCGTTCAAGGGCGCCGCGGGCGACGGCGAGCAGCCGGAGCGCGACGACTCGGGCGCGCGCTTCTCCCGCTACCGCAAGTACGATGACTACTCGGCCGGTATCCTGGGCGACCTGATGCCCCACAAGCTCCACCCGTTCCTGATAGCCTCTGGTAACCCGGAGTATCCGACGCGCGTCATGTGCATCGGGACACAGCTTGACAAGAACCGTGAGGTCGACGACCTGGTACAGGTCGTCGCCGAGTTCCCGTCGGGCTGGTCCATGCTGTTCGTCGGCTCGACCGTAAACGAGCAGGGCATGCAGGACATGGTGCGCGGCCACAAGGCGACGATCTACTTCGGCAACGGTGTCGAGGTCCGGCCCGAGCGCCCGTACGCCGAAGAGGTCGAGGGCGGCACCATTGCGGTGGAGGGGCCGACGTTCGAGAACCACGAGAACCACGAAAACGACTGGCTACTCTCGATCCGCACGGGCAAGGTTCCGAACTGCAACATCGACCTGGCCACCAAGGTGCAGACGATCATCTCGCTGGCCGAGATGAGTGCGCGTACCGGCAAGGCCATGAACTTCGACGCCAAGACCCGCAAGGTGACCGCGGGCTAAGGGTGGAGAATCGACGGGGCGGCCGAACCGAATCGGCCGCCCCGTTTTTGTTTGTCGAACGGGGGTCAGGCCGTTGCTCCGAATGGCCCGCGAAGCCATGCGCTCCCGCTGGGAGATCGTTATCGCCGATCCCGCTGACGCCGCCGCCCGCCTGCGCGCCGCGGGCGAAGAGGCGTTCGACGAGATCGAGAACGTCGAGGCCCAGCTCTCCGCCTATCGCCCTTCCTCCGACCTTTCCCGGGTGAACCGCTCCGCCGCCGACGAACCGGTGCGCGTTTCGCCCCCCGTCCTGTCGTTTCTCACGCGCGCCGCCGCGCTCTCCGCGGCCACGGACGGCGCGTTCGACCTGACGGTCGGGCCGCTGCTCCGCTGCTGGGGTTTCGCCGGTGGCGAAGGCGACCTGCCGGAGGACGAAGCCGTCCGGCAGGCTCGCACCCTGGTCGGGATGCGGGAGAACGTGCGGCTGGATAACGACGCGACTACCGTCGGGTTCGCGCGGGCGGGCGTGTGGCTCGACCCGGGCGCCATCGGCAAGGGTTACGCCCTGGAGCGGGCGCTCGATCTGCTGCGCGAGGCGGGGGTTCGGAACGCGCTGCTGCACGCCGGGACCTCCACGGTAGGCGCCCTCGGGACACCTGCCCCCGGTGCGCCGGGCTGGACGGTCGCCGTGCAGCACCCGACCCGGCAGGACGCCCGCCTTACGCAGGTCTGCCTGCGCGACCGGGCGCTCAGCGTGTCCGCCCAGCACGGCAAGTCGTTCTGGGCTCGGGGCAGGCGTTTCGGCCACGTCCTCGACCCCCGCACCGGCCAGCCGGTCCAGGACACCGTGCTGGCCGCCGTGGTCGCCCCTTCGCCCACCGACACGGACGCGCTTTCCACGGCCCTGCTCGTCCTGGGCGCGGCGGGCCTTCCGATGCTCGCCGCTCGCTTCCCCGACGCGCACCTGCTCGTCGCCCGCGAAGGACCGGAAGGCGGCGGACCGCTACAGGTGGATACCGTCGGCGACGCCTGGCAGGACGTGACGCCCGACGGCTGATGCAGGTTTTCCCGGGCCGGTATGCCGCAGAAGGGCGACGTTCGTCGTCGTTGACACGTGCAGAAAGGGCGGCGCGGGGATCGTGAGATCCCCGCGCCGCCCTACCTCCGTGGCTCGCTGCTAAGCGGTTTTGATGATCGAAGTCAGTGGGTTCGGGCGGCGTCGCCCGGCTGCAGTCCCGTCCCCATAGCGACGCCCACTTCGGCTTCGTCACCGCCGCCCTGGGTCAGATGCTCCTGCTTGTACCCGCCGCGCGCCCGGTCATACAGGTACAGGATCGTGAAGATGACGAGCAGGATGATCGGCAGGACGACCAGGAGAGACATCCCTTCGCGCCCGCCGGCCGCCTGCGCCTGGATCCACTGCTGGGCCTCCGGCGTGTTCGGAGCAGCGGCCTTGAGCTGATCGATGGTCGTGCCGGCGGGGATGGCCGCGGCGGTTCCCTGGTCGTATCGGCTGCCCACGATCGGCAGGAAGGCGGACACCGAAAGGTTGCCGGCGCCTCCCATGATCGCCAGGCCGAGCGCACCGGTGCGCGGGAACCGCTCCGACACCACGCCCAGCATCGTCGGCCAGAAGAAGCAGACGCCGATCGCGAACAGCGTGGCCGCGATCGCGGACGTCGCCGCCCCGGTCGCCGAAGCCAGCAGGTACAGGCCTATCGCCGAGAACAGCGACGACCCGATCAGGATCACGATGGGCGAGCGCCCGTGCACCAGGTTCCCCGCGAACATGCGGCCGACGGCCATCAGGCCGTTGATCCAGACCAGGAGCAGGATGCCGGACACGCCGGCCGTGACGGTCAGGATGTTGGGCAGCCACTGCGTGGTCACCAGTTCCGTGGCCGCCGTCATCAGCATGCACACCACGAACACCAGGAACAGCGGCGACAGGCACGCGGCGAACATCTGGCCCATGGAGACGCCCGAAGCGGCCCGCTCGGTCTGGGGGTACTTTTTACCCAGGAACATCACGCCGTAGATGATGAGCGGGATGAGCATGGCGCCCATCTTGACCTTCCAGGACGCGTCGCCCCCGAGGTTTGCCTGCGTAATCAGGTACGAGATCACCCCGCCGATGACGATGCCGCCGGGGAACCAGACGTGGAACAGGTTCAGGCGCTTGATCTTCTGGTCCGGATACAGCGTGGCGATCAGCGGGTTACACGCGGCCTCCACGAGACCGTTGGCGATCCCGATGGCGAGGGTGCCAACGAAGAGCATAGTGTATCCGTTCGCCGCGATCGTGACCAGGATGCCCACTGCGTGTCCGATGAACGCGAGGACGAGCAGCTTCCCCATCCCGAGCACGTCGCACAGCGGTCCCCCGAACACCATCGCGAGGGTGAACCCCCAGAAGGCGGTCGCCGCGATCATGCCGAGCTGCTCGTTCGTGAGGTTGAACTGCCTGCTCAGGTCCCCCATGATGTCGCCGCGGATGGCGAAGGACATGGCGGTCACGATCAGGGCCATGCAGCTCGCCAGGAAGAGCGGATCCCGGCGTGCCGCCCAGTTCTCGCTCCCCGCCGCGCTTTGTGTTGTCACTACCAGACTCCTCCTTTGGATGAGGTCGATGACGGACCGGGTTACGGGCGCCCGAACCGGACGCGCAGCCCGCAGCCCATTGACCTGACTGCTTGCGCCCCTCCGGCGTCCTCCCCATGAGAACCGCGGGCGGAAGAAGCGAAGCAGGCTGCTGGCTCCTAGTGTAGCAACCGGCGTCCCAAAAGTCAACCTCGAAGCGCGTCCCCGTAACGGGCGGCCCGCAATTGCGGTATAAGAGAGGGAACACCGCCATGAACAACGCGAACAACATCTTCCTCGCCAACGAGAGCGCCGGGGATCCGACCCGGGACCGGGGGGCGCTGCAAACGCTGCTGCTGGCGACCGCGGTCACCGTCCTGCTCTGGTTCGTCCCGTACGCGTCGGCGGTCACCTACCCGCTCCGGCTGCTCGGGACGTTCATCCACGAGGGGGGCCACGCCCTCGCGGCGCTGGCCACGGGTGGCACCGTGCGCGAGATCGAGGTGTACGCGGACGGCTCGGGCGTCACCTACGCGCTCGGCGGCTCGGCCTTCGCCACGATCTGGGCCGGCTATCTGGGCGCGACCCTGTACGGCGCGCTGTTGATCGCGCTCGTGCGGCGGGGGACGTCCGGGCGGACGCTCCTGGTGGCGACGGGCGCGCTCATAGGCGTCCTGACCCTCCTGTTCACACGGAACCTGTTCGGGTTCGGCTGGGGTGCGGCGCTGGCCGCCGCGCTCGTGCTCCTCGGCCTGCGCCTGGCGCCGCGGGCGGCGGACTGGGCGGCGGCGTTCCTGGGGGTGCAGTGCGCCCTGAACGCGCTGTTCGACCTGCGCACCCTGCTGTTCCTGTCGTCCCGGCAGCCCGCGGCCACCACGGACGCCGTGCTGATGTCGGGCATCCTGCCGCTGCCGCCCGTGGTCTGGGCCGTGGTGTGGACCGCGCTGTCCCTCGCCCTCCTGTGGCTGGCCGCGCGCCCGCGCGCCCGGCGCCGCCGCGCGGCGGCATAACGCCCCGGCGGCGGTTGCACCGCTCTGGCGCCTGTGTTACAATATCTCGCCCGTACGGGCAAGCTGATCCTGACGAAAAACGGAAAACGAGCGCATGCAGTTTCGCTGGTGGAACTCCTTTACGGTCCTGTCTGTCATCCTGATTGCCATCAGCGTGATCGGCATGATCGCTGGTGAGCGGATGGTGTTCGACCCGGGCAGACCCACGTCGGGCCGGGAGTGGCTTCTGTACCTGCTGGCGGGCGTCTTGATGCTGGTCAACGGCCTGCTGCCGTCGTCGCAGGACGCCGGCGCGCGGGCGGACACCGAGAAACGCAGCGGCGAGAAAGAGATACCCTAGATGTCTGTCGTTGACCCCATGGAGCAAGCGGTCGAGGAGGCCCACTGCGGCGAATGCAACACGCCGATGCCCTCGATCCCCGGATGGTACGCCCAGGTGCGGGTGAAGTTCACCTGCGACAACTGCCGCCAGAAGTCGCCCCGCATGTCGGCCCTGCCCGCACTGGACGCCCTGGAGGCTCCCCGCACCACCGGCGAGGCCGACCCGGAGATCGCCCTGGATGAGGCCGTCCTGGAAGACGAGGAAGTGGCCGATCTGGATGCGGAGACGGAGGAACCCGATCTGGCAGAGCCCGTCGAGGAGTAGGGGCGTGCAGTAGGCGCCCCAAAAACGGAGAGCCCGCGCGGCGTACTTGCCGCGCGGGCTCTCCGCTTGTCAGAAGCCGAGCAATCCGCCGCCGCCTTCGTCCCCACCGCCGAACGGCGGCAGGTTGGCGGCGCCCACAACGCGCCACACGTCGTCGGAGAAAAACAGCCACCTGCGCTTGGACTCCCGGCGCATCACCAGGGTGATCAACTGGTCGCCCCCCCAGATCGTTTCCCCGTTCTGCGTGTCCACCACGGCCGTCTGGACGATCACGGTGGCCTGGTCCCGGTTCCCGGGCAGGAACGAGATGTTGCGCGGCGTGACGCGGACGTCGAACGTCCGGTTCTGCGTGTCCTGGACCGCCCGGGCCAGCAACAGACGCAGTCTGTCTTTGTTGAACCCGGCGGCGTCTTTGTAGTCTTTGGAGACCGCGGACATCACGCCGCCCACGCTCCGCTTCCGCCCTGCCTCCTCCACGTCGCGCAGCGACTGCCGGATGAGCTGCTCGGGCGTCGGCCGCTTCCCGCCCCGCACCACCAACAGCACGCCGCTGCCGCCGAGCAGCAGGACGGCCGCTGCCAGGGCGACCCAGGACGAGCGTTTCACCGCGCTGCCCCCGCCGCGGGCGCCGGGGATGACCCCTCCCCCGCCGCGCCCGAACGGGCTCGCAGCCGCCGCAGCGTCTCGCCGAGCGCCCGGGTCTCGCGGCCGTAGGCGGCGAAGTCGCCCGCCCGCAGCGCGGCCTGGCCGCGCTCGTACTGCGCGTTGGCCTCGGCCACCAGCGCCTCCACGGTCTCGCCGCCGACCGCGTCCGGCGCCGGCGCCGCGGGACCGGGCGCCCCCGCCGCCGGCGCCGCCGCGGCGCCCCCGCCCGGGAACAGCCGCGCCAGGGCGGCCTCCAGCGTCTCCTCCATCGCGACACGGTTCTCGAAGGCCACGATCACGCGCTTGAGCTGCGGGATGGCCGAGGAGCCCTGTCCGACCTCCGCCGCCCCCTGGGACTCCGCCTTGAGGTACAGGGGCTGCACGTACAACAGGCTCTTCTCGATGGGCACGACCAGCAGGTTGCCGAGCAACACCTGGCTGCCCTGCTGGTTCCAGAGCGAAAGCTGCGGGCTGATGCGGCTGTCCTGGCGGATCAGCGTGCCGATCTGCTGGGGCCCGTTGACCGTGCGCCGGGGCGGGAAGCGGTACAGGACGAGCTGGCCCAGCCGGTCGCCGTCGCAGCGCGCCGCGAGCCAGGCGATCATGTTCTGCCGGCTCCGCGGCGTGAACGGCGAGAGCAGGAGGAACTCGGTTTCCCGCTCGCCCGGCAGGCGCAGCATCGCGTAGTACGGGTCCATCTCGGCCGCCTCCCCCGAGGCCGTCGCGGCCAGGCCGGCGCCGTCCCGCTCGACGTCGCGGCGCTCGCGGGCGATCGCCCAGGAGTCCGTGCGCGCGTAGAAGACGCCGGGGTCGGTGACGTGGTAGTCGGCCAGGATGCGGCGCTGCACGGCGAACAGGTCTTCCGGGTAGCGCATGTGGGGGCGCAGATCCGCCGGCATCTCGGAAAGCGGCTTGATCAGGCGCGGGAAGATGCGGCGGTACGTCCGCAGGATGGGGTCCTGCTCGTCCGCCGCGTACAGTGTCACCGTCCCGTCGTAGGCGTCCACGGTCGCCTTGACCGCGTTGCGCAGGTAGTTGAAACGCTGCGGCGCGCCCGTGAGCGAGCGCGCCTGGACCGGCGCGGCGTAGGGGTAGGCGTTGGTCAGCGTGTAGGCGTCCTGCACCCAGACCACACGCCCCGCCCGCGTGATGACCGGGTACGGGTCGTTGTCGAGCCGCAGGAACGGCGCGACCCGGGAGATCCGGTCGTCCACGCGGCGGGCGAACATCAGGCGCGAATCGCCGGTCACGTCGCGCGACAGGAGCAGCGTCGGCTCGTGGAACCGCCACGCGAAGGCGATCTTGGCCAGCCCCCGGAGCGGAACGCCTCCCTTGCCGCCGTACGCGTTCTCCTTGTCGGCCGCCGCGGATTCGGCCGCCGAGACGGCGGGTCCTGACGCCCCGGCGGGAGCGGCGTCGCTCGGGTAGTCGAACTCGCGCTGGCGCGTGCCCACAACGACGTAGGTGCCGCGCTTCTGCCCCTGCCCGTAGTAGATGCGCGGCTCGCGGAGCGTCAGGCCGGGCACGCTGGATTCGGTCGGGATGTTCTGGAGGAAGTAGGTGGGCGACCCCTCGCCGGTGAAGGCGTTCACGGGGCTCATCACCATGCCGAAACCGTGCGTGTAGCGCAGGCGCAGGTTGGGCCAGGTCCGGGCGCGCTCGTCCAGTTGTTCCGGCGCGATCTCGCGCGCGGCCAGCCACACCTGACGGTAGCCGGCCTCCCCGCCGAGCCGGTAGCGGTCCACGTCCACGTCCGGGAACGCGTAGTACTGGCGCAGCCCCTGCTGCTGCGGGTAGGTCTCCAGCAGCGGCTCGTAGTCCCACAGCCGCAGGTTGTTCAGCGTCGCCCGGTTCCGGCCGAGGTCAGCCCCGGAAAGGTCCTGCGCGGCGGCGAAGTCGCGCACCTCCACCTTTTCCAGCCCGTACGCCGCCCGGGTCGCGGCGATGGCGCGCTGGATAAAGGGCGCCTCGCGCGTGGCCTCGTTGGGGCGCACCACGGTCGCCTGGACGAACCCGGGGTACAGCACCCCGGCCCCGAACCAGGCGATCAGCCACAGCGCGAGCGCGCCGCCCAGCAGCGCCATCGACCGTCGGCGGATGTTGACCAGGACGGCGACCGCGGCCAGCACGGCGACGACGACCAGCAGGTTCAGCGCGGGCAGCCGCGCGTGGACATCGGCGTAGCCGGCGCCGGTGAAGAGCGGCCCCTGCCCGAGCAGCAGGTCGAAACGGTCCATCCAGTAGCCCCAGGCCTGCACGAGCAGGGCGAGCGCGGCGAGGGCGGAAAGGTGGGCGCGCACGTGCGGGGCGACAAACGTGCGCCCCGCGGCGGTGTCGATGCCGCGCTGGAAGAAGTACAGGAGGGCGACCGCCGCGGCGACCAGCAGGAGCACGACCAGCAGCCAGCCCTGCACGTAGCGCAGGAACGGGAGGGTGAAGACGTAGAAGCCGATGTCGCGCCCGAACAGCGCGTCCCGGGTCCCCCAGGCGGTCCCGTTGCGCAGGCGCAGAAAACTTTCCCACTCCCCCGAGGCCGAGAGCCCCGACACGAGGGCGAAGAAGAGCGCGCCCACCAGGAGTGCGGCGGCGAGGATGCGACGGACCCCGGACAGTGCCGAAACGATCCGGCCGTCGACGGCCGCACGCCGGGGGCGCCCGTCGCGGTCCAGGATGAACACGTCCCGGCCGCCGGGCCCGTCGCCGGGCAGGTCGATGCCGACGGGCGGACTGAATCGCTCGGCGAGCCGCAGGTTGACGTAGGCCAGCGTGAACGAGAGCGCCCCGAAGACGAGGAACAGGAGCAGGCGCGTCCCGTACATCGTGCCGAACACGTTCCGGTAGCCGACCTCGCCGTACCAGAGCCAGTCCGTGTAGAACCGGGCCAGGTTGACGCTGAAGACGAAAAACAGTAGCACCAGCCCGATCAGGGTCGCGGCCGGGTAGCTGCGGACAAGTTTGAGCAAGAGTGACCTCGCGAAAGGGTTGGCGGCAGGCGGCGCGGTTGCCGCCTCCCTTGTTCTACCCTAATATACGCGAAGCGCGATGCATGCCGTTACGGGGACGACGACGAACGCCGCGACGACGGAAGCGCCGGTCCCGCGGCGAGGCGATGACCCGCGTGCGGCGGGTGACCGGTCCGTGCGCGGGTGCCGGGGTTACGGGCGGCGGTGTTCCGAGCCGCAACAGGAGGAGCCGCCCGAAGACGCATGGGGTCTGGCGGCGACCACTGCGGCGGCGGCGGGCCGTGCGGCGGCGGCAGTTGCCGCCGCGCCCGCACCCGTGAACGCGAACGCGCCGTAGTTGGCGTTGGTGCCGTCGCCGCGGATGGCGCCGGTACGCTCGTCCTTGAAGGCGAGCGAGCGCGTCTTGCCCTTGATGGCGCGCCGGATCGGCCAGACCGTGTTGTTCTCGACCACGATCGGGGTCTTGCCGTCGCCGCCCAGGAGGACCCGGGCGGTGAAGCCGCCCCGCCCGGGGACGTCGAGCCGCAGGTCGTTGCCGGCCACCGAGTGCATGAGGCGCGCGGGCACGAACGGCCGCGGGCCCCGGTTCGGCCCGCCTTTGGCGAAGACCTGCCGGGCGATCTGCTCTAGGGCGGGGCGCTGTGCCGGCGTCGCCCGCTCGTCAAGGAAACCGATCAAGCCTTTCGGCCCGTCCGCCCCGCCGAACACCAGGCCGGAAAGGTCCGTGCCGTTCCAGGCGGCCTTATCCAGTTTGTAGGTGTAAACGGCGTAGCAGTAGGGATGCGGAGACGGCCCCTCGCCGAAGTTACACGTACAGGGGACGGCGCAGGTGCACGCCTCCAGCAGAGTCCCCGCCGCGCTCCAGCCGCTCCTGGCAGCAGGCGCGGCGGCGGCGCTCCCGCGCGCACCCGCGGGTGGCAGGAGGAGCCAGGCGGAAAGCGCGCAGGCGGCCAGCACAAAGGCGGCCCCGACAAAGCGGACAGCGGCAAAACGACGCATGATGTGGTGAACCTCCCTTGTCGTACGCCCGTCGAAAGGCCGCCCGTTCCCCGGCCGTTTCCGCTAATGTTTGCCTGGCAGCTTGCACCGGGTATCATAGCGTTCAGCATGGCAAAGGCTTACGAAACCGACACGACGATTTCCTCGCAACCCACGGAAGAGAAGACAAGCCCGGACGTACGGCCGGTCCGCATCGCCAACTACCCGCGCGTCCTGCTGTTCGCGGCGGGCGTCTACCTCTTCATCGCTTTCATCGACGCCATCGCCAAGGCGGTCGTCCTGTTCCTGATGGCGTTCCTGATCGCCATCGTACTCAACGCCCCGGTGCGCTGGCTCGAAAACCGGGGCATCAAGCGTGCCTTCTCGGTCGCCGGCGTCGCCCTCATACTGTTAGCAAGTTTGATCACGGCCGGTTCGATCGCCGGGCCGCCGCTGGTCCGGGAAAGCGCGGCGCTGGCACAGGAGGCGCCGGAGCGGCTGGACCGCCTGCGAGCCCGGCTGACTACGGCGACAAAGGACTACCCGGCAATCGGCAACTTCCTCAAGGGCGACGCGCTCCAGGCGGAAAAGATCTTCCGCCAGGCCGGGAACCTGCTGCCGCGCATCGGGCGGTACACGCTGGGTTTTTTCGGCGCCATCGCGACGGGGTTCTTCGTGCTGGTGATCGCGCTGTACACGCTGGGCTCGCCACACGCCCTGATCCGCGGCTTCGTGTCGGCCGTGCCGCCCGAATACCGGCCCGAGGCCACGCACGCGCTCACGCGCATCGTGGGGCAGTTGGAGGCGTGGGCGCTGGCAACGCTGCTCCTGATGCTGATCATCGGCGTGGTGTCGGGCGTGGGATTGGCGATCATGGGCATCCCCAACGCGCTCCTGTTCGGCATCATCGCCGGCATCGGCGAGGCGATCCCGACCATCGGCCCGATCCTGTCGGCCGTGCCCCCGATGATCGTCGCACTGGCCGACGAGCCGGGAAAGGCGCTCTGGGTCGCCGGCCTGTTCCTCGTCATCCAGCAGTTGGAGAACAACATCCTGGTGCCGATGATCATGGCGCGCAACCTGAACCTGCACCCGGTCTCCATCCTGTTCTTCGTGCTGGCGCTGGGCGCGTTCGTCGGGGTGCTGGGCGCGCTATTGGCCGTCCCTGCGGCCATCATCGTGAAGGTCTGCTACGAGGAGTTCTACGCCAAGAAGCGCGCGCCCAAACAGGAAGCGCTCGACGCGGCCGC
>CADCTO010000639.1 GCA_902805585.1 uncultured Armatimonadota bacterium
GCGACCCGGCCGACGACCCGAACAGCGGGAACTTCGGGGAGGGCGACATCCTTCCGGCGTCGATGGACCCGCTGGGCGACCCGGCCGACCAGCGGTAGAACGACCACCGAGGAACGGGGCCGCCGCATCCGTTGCGGCGGCCCCGTTCGTGTTTTCTCCCTCCGCAACCTCGCTACCCGCTTCCGGCATTCCATGAAATCGGCGAAATTTCGCAGCGCGATGGCAATCTGCCGGATTTAAGGCTTGACTTGGGCCGCCGTGCGTGATTTAATGGATGTATCTCAATTACAGGAGGTGGTGGCTATATGAGTAGTCATAGTCTCCGGAGGGACCTCGCGGGCTAGTTTTAGCTCGAAGGCTCGGCCATCAGGGTCATGAATATAGCCCAGGGGCGAGCTCTCTCCGAACGTTATGGGCCCGGACGCACCGCAAGGATCGCGTCCGGGCCCAGCGTGCTTTTATAGGGATGAGGGATGAGAAAGAGCATCTTCACCCGTCTCATCCCTCATCCCTCGCCCCTCATCCCTTCTTCCTCGACAGGAGCATGACCTCGATCTCGTCCCAGTCGAGCGGGCGCTGGCCCCAGTTGCCGGCCGTGCCGCCCCAGACGTGTTCGACCGACAGGCCCGCGTCGCGGTGCATCTTGACCAGCTCGGGCACGATGTAGTGGCGTCCCGAAAGCGTGTAGCGGCGGGGGCTGTTCTTTTCCGCGGCAGCGGCGGGCGTCCAGGTCTCGACCATCGTCAGCGGGTCCAGGCGGTTTTCCGCGTCCAGGCCGGCGCGGCGGATGGTGCGGTAGCCGTTCAGCGTGGTGAGGACGAACGGCGCGCCCGGCTTCAGGGAGGCCGCGATGTGGCGCAGCACGCGCACGTTGTCCTCGTCGTTGGCGAGCAGGGCGAAGGCGCCTTCGCACAGTGACACGGCCGCGTCGAAGGTGACCGGGCGCACGAAGTCGCGCGCGTCGGCCAGCACGAACTCCGCGCGTTCCTCCAGCCCCTCTTCGGCGGCCCGGTCGCGCGCGAACGCGACGAACCGCTCCGTGAAATCCACACCGGTGACGCGGATGCCCCGTCGCGCCATCTCCAGCGCGTGCCGCCCCGGGCCGCAGCCGATGTCGAGGACGCGCATCCCCCGTTCCAGGCCGCAGACGTCCATCAGGAAATCCACCTCGGCGAGCGTGTTCCTGGTGAACCCCTCGTCGAGGTACGTCTCGGCACTCATCGAGTCGAAGAACGGCTTCCAGTCGTCTCCCGTCATTTGGTCATCTCCAGGTAGCTCTCGTAACGGCGCTGGTCGATGTCCCCGCGTGCCAGGGCCGCCCGGATGGCGCAGTCGGGCTCGGTCCGATGGCGGCAGTCGGCGAACCGGCAGTTCCCCAGGAAGGGGCGCATTTCGGGGAAGCAGAAGCCGACGTCTTCCGTCGCCAGGTCCCAGAACTCGACCTGGCGCAGGCCGGGCGTGTCGGCGACCCAGCCACCGAACGAGAGGGGGAGGAGTTCGGTAGAAACGGTCGTATGCCGCCCCTTCCAGGTGACGTTCCCGATGTCTCCGGTCTTGAGTTCGAGCCCGGGTTGCACGGCGTTCAGCAGCGACGATTTGCCGGCGCCGGACGGCCCGCAGAAGGCGGAGATGCGGCCCTTGAGGCGCGCGCGCAGTTCGTCGATGCCGATCCCGGTCCGCGCGCTCGCGGCGACCACGCCGTAGCCGATGCGCCGGTAGGGCTCCGCCACGGCCTCGATCTCTTCGGGGGGCGCCAGGTCGGCCTTGTTGAGCACGATCAGGAGGTCGAGTTCGGCGTCTTCGGCCAGCACGAGGAACCGGTCCAGCTTCCACAGGTCCGGGTTCGGCTCGCGCGCCGCGAAGACGACCACGGCGAGTTCGAGGTTCGCCACGATCGTCTGGCGCTCGCGCTCGTTGCCGGACTGCCGGGACAGCGAACGGCGGCGCGGATGCAGGACCTCGATCACGCCGCGCCCGCCCTCTTCCTCGGTCACGTCGACGCGGTCGCCCACGGCGATCGGGTCCGTCTCGCGCCGCTTCTTCGCCTGCTCCACGCGGTGCCGCCGGTTCGTGCTTTCGGGGTACGTCAGGTTCTTCTTCAGATTGCCGCGGAGCAGGCAGGGGATGATCCGCCCGGTGTCCGTCTGCACGATGTAGGTGCCCCGCCCGGCCTTGAGCACGATGCCTTCACTCATTCATCTGGTCGCCTCCCACTGGTTTATCCCCGCCGCGGTATCGCCGCGAATCCTCGCGCTCGTCGGGGATGGGTCAGTCGGAGTTCGCGACGGGGAAGCGAAGCTCGACGTGGGTCCCGCGGCCCGGGGCGGTGTGCAGGGAGATCGTGCCCCGGTATCGCGTGGCGGTGCCGTAGGCGGTCGATAGGCCCAGACCGCTCCCTGCGTTCCCTTTGGTCGTGAAGAACGGCTCGAAAACGCGCGCGCGGACGTCGGGCGTCATGCCGCTCCCGGTGTCGACGATCCGCACCCCTGCCGAACGCCTTTCGGCGAAGGTGGCGACCTGGAGCGTGCCGCCGTCGGGCATGGCCTGTACGGCGTTGATCAGCAGGTTCACGATGACCTCGCTGACCTCGGCCGGCGCGACCCGCACCGGAGGCAGGGGCGCGATGTCGGCCTGGACCTGCAGGTCCGTGCGCTCCACCCACTGCGGGCGGAGCAGGTCCAGCGCCTGGCGGACGAGGACGCTCAGGTCGGTCGGCGTCTCGGGCGCGTCCGGCCGGGTCGAGGAGAAGGCGCGGATGCGCTCGACCGTGCTCTGACCCGCCTGCGCTGCGCGCTCGATGGTGTCCAGGCAACGGGCCACCGTTTGGGGGTCGCCGGCCTGTTGGCGGGCGAGCTGGGTGTTCGCCAGGATCCCGGTCATCACGTTGCTGAAATTGTGCGCCACACCCGCCGCCATTTCTCCCAGCGCCCGGAGGCGCTCGCTCTCGACCAGGCGCTGCTGGCTCTCCTGCTGCGCGCGCAGGGCGGCCTGGGCCTGGGCGTACAGCCGCGCGTTCTGGATGGCGACGGCGGCCTGATTCGCGATCCCGGCCAAAACCGTGAGCTCGAACAGGCCGAACGGCTGCCCCCGCTGCCGCGTGCCGACGCTCAGGCAGCCGATCATCTCTTCCTGGAAGATCAGCGGGACGGTGAGGGCAGCCCGACACGCCGGCAGCAGGCGCCAGCGGGCCGGCAGGTTCCCTTCCGCCTCGCTGAACGCGGCGTACAGTCGCGTCGCGCGCACCTGATCCCAGACGGCGTCCATGTTCGGCGTCACGGGCCGCAGGGCCAGCGTCCGCGTCTCCCCGGCGCGAAGGCCGTGGGTCGCGGCAACGCGCAGGCTGTCCGGGGGGGCGCAGCCGCCGCCGGGCGCGCCGATCTCCAGCAGGTGCAGCGCGGACACATCGACACGCACCGTTTCGGCGCTCAGTCCCGCGATGCGGTTCAGCAGAGTGGGGAGGTCTGACAGCGTCCCCACGGCTTCGGCGACGCGGAGCAGGGCTTCGTAGGCGGTATGCGGTTCCGG
>CADCTO010000640.1 GCA_902805585.1 uncultured Armatimonadota bacterium
CGCGCCTCATCATCTGTCATATGTTGCTATGCACAACAGATATCAAGCCCGTTGTGCTCTGAATTTGTGCGCAGCAATATGAGCGGCCCTCGCCGGCCCATCCCTCTGAGAGCCCATCCGGGAAGAAGTTGAGGTGTGATACCGCCGCGCTTATGAAGTGACCTGTTCGAGGTAGGGGTACGCACACAGGGAGCGGATGCGGCCAGTTTCGGCGACCAGGGCGTTCCAGGCCCGGCAACATGCGTTTACGACGGCGGCGTAGTCGGTGTGGAGCCGGTGCGAGAGGTAGCGCTCCCGCAGATACAGCCAGATCCGTTCGACGGGGTTCAGTTCGGGGCTGTAGGCTGGGAGCGGGACGAGGCTGAGGTTGTCGGGCACGCGGAGCGCGCGGGCGCCATGCCAGCCGGCGCCGTCCAGCACCATGACGGCGTGAGTGTTGTCCGGCACGGTCTGGGCGAAGTCGGCCAGGAAGCGGTTCATGGCGCCGGTCGAGACCCGTGGCAGGACGAGGCAGAAGTCCTCGCCGGTCGCGGGCCGGACGGCCGCGAAGATGTAGGCTGATTGGAAGCGCCGGTCGCAGAGCCCCGCCGGACGCTCGCCCCGCACCCACCAGCGATGGCCTGTCCGGCCCTTCTGCCCGACCCGCGCCTCGTCCTGGAACCAGAGCGCGATCCGCTTGTCGGGGTGAGCCGCAGCGACGGCCGCTACGGCGTCGCGAAGCCCCTTTTTGCGAAGGTCTCGGCGGCTCGGGCATCGCGTTTGGGATGGACAGGTCTCGCCTTTTGCTTCGAGAGCCCAAGCCGGCGCACGACCCGCGACATGGATTGCGGGCACATCGTCTTGCCGAACCGCGCCTCGATGAAACGGCAGAGATCCGGCAGCGTCCAGCTCGACGGCTCACCCCGCTCCGGATCGGGCCCGCGCAAAACCCGGTTCACGAGCACGGCCTGCTCGCCCTCGCTCAAGACCTCCGGCCTGTGACCGTGCGGACGGTCCACCAAGCCGCCGAGCCCCTCGACGTTGAACCGCACCACCGCATCGCGCAGCGACTGCCGCTCGATCCCGGCTGCCCGCGCAGCTTGAGCCCGGCTCATCCCCTCCAGAGCGTTCGCGATGGCCAGCATCCGCTGCGCCGTGCGCCGGCGAGGCTCCTTCTTGGCCAGCCTCCGCAACTCCGCCGCCGTCGCGACATCCTCCCGGATCGCCAGTCCCCGTCCCATCCCGCCCTCCCGCCGAAGCAGGACGGCACTGAATCAGCAGCCGGACACCAAGGGAATCCTACGCGAGTCAGCTCAAGCGCGCGGCGGTATCATACCAGCGCGCCTAAGCTTTGATCCGTTCGAGGTAGGGGTAGGCAGTGAGGGAGCGGAGGCGACCCGTCTCGGCGGCGAGCGCATTCCAGGCATGGCAGCAGGCGTCCACGACGGCCTCGTAGTCGGCCAAGAGCCGATGCGAGAGGTAGCGCTCCCGCAGATACAGCCAGACGCGCTCGACCGGGTTGAGGTCGGGTGAGTAGGGCGGCAGCGGCACCAGCGTGATGCTCTCGGGCACCTTGAGCGCCTTGGCCCCGTGCCACCCGGCTTGGTCCAGCACCATGACAGCGTGGGTGTCTTCCCGCAGGGTCTGGGCGAAGTCGGCGAGGAACCGGCTCATGGCGGCGGTGGACACGCGCGGCAGGACCAGCGCAAAGTTCTCGCCCGTGGCGGGGCGCACGGCGGCGAAGATGTAGGCCGACGCGAAGCGCTTGTCGGCGAGCCCCGGCGGGCGCTGGCCCCGCACCCACCAGCGGTGCCCGGTCCGGCCCTTCTGGCCCACGCGGGCTTCGTCCATGAACCAGAGCGCGACCTGCTTGTCGGGATGGGTCGCGGCAGCCGCCTTTACGGCGCGGGCGAGCCCCTTTTGGCGAACGCGTCGGCGGCACGGGCGTCGCGCTGAGGGTGCACGGGACGAGCCTTTTGCCGCGACAGCCCAAGGCGGCGCACGACCCGCGACATGGACTGCGGGCACATGCTCTTGCCGAAGCGCTCCTCGACAAAGCGGCACAGATCCGGCAGCGTCCAGCTCGACGGCTCACCCCTCTCCGGGTCGGGCCCGCGCAGGATGCGGTTGACCAACACAGCTTGCTCACCCTCGCTGAGACGCTCAGGCCGACGGCCATAGGGGCGGTCCACCAAGCCCGAAAGCCCCTCGGCGTTGAAGCGCAAAACGGCATCACGCAACGATTGACGCTCGATCCCGGCCGCTCGCGCCGCCTCGGCTCGGCTCATGCCCTCCAGGGCGTTGGCAAGCGCCAGCATGCGTTGCGCGGTTCTGCGACGGGGCTCCTTTTTGGCCAGCCGCCGCAACTCCGGCGCACTCGCCACGTCCGCTCTGATCGCCAACCCTCGTGCCGCCATGACCGCCTCCCGCCACGAGGCAGCACGGAATCAGGCTCAGGACCCCGCGCCAAGCCTTATCGAGTCAGGGCCACAGCGCGCCGGTATAAGTCCCTCACCCCCGCCCTTCAGGCTCGCCTCAGCCCCCCGGCAGGGAGCTTCGGCCCTCTCCCCGCGAGCGGGGAGAGGTGGGGCGCGCCGCCGTTCGGGATGCTTGCGGGAGCGTGCGCCCCCTCACCCCTGTCGGCCTTCAACCGAGAAAGGGAGATCGCGGGCGCGTTCATCGCCGCCCGCGAGGAACGGGGCGAGGGCGGTGAGCGTGCTTTCCGGGTTCTCCTCCGCCACAAAATGCCCCGAGCGCACTTTCGCGCCCGTTGCCTCCGGCGCGAAGGTGCGCCGCCAAACGTCCAGGGGCGCTTCGGTCGCGCCGCCCCGCGTGAGGTAGCCGTCGCCCGTTAGGACCAGCGTCGGACAGACGATCCGGCGGCCGGCGGCGAGGTCGGCCTTGTCGGCCGCCACGTCCACCGTCGCGCCGGCCCGGTAATCCTCGCAGAAGGCGTGAACGCGGTTCGGCTCGTTCGAGCCGGCCCGGTAGGCGGCCAGCGCCCGGGGGTCGAAGGCGTCGAGGGTGCCGTTCGCGGTCCACTGGGCCAGCAGGCCGTCGAAGTAGGCGCGGGGATCGCGGCCGATCTCCGATTCCGGCTCAGGGGAGGGCCGGGCGAGGAACTCCCAGTGCGGGGCGGGAAAGCCGGAGCGGATGCGCTGCCAGTTGACGACGGTCGGCAGGATGTCGAGGAGCGCCAGCCGCTCCACCCGGCCGGGCTGGTCGAGGGCGAGGCGGTAGCCGACCCGCGCGCCCCGGTCGTGGCCGGCGACAGCGAAGCGGACATGGCCGAGCGCTTCCATCACCGTCACGACGTCCTGGCCCATAGCGCGCTTGGAGTAGCGCTCGTGACCCGGATCACTCCGTGGAACCGAGGACCAGCCGTAGCCACGCAGGTCGATGCACACCACCGTATGCGTCTCGGCGAGAGCCGGGGCGATCCGGTGCCACATGGCATGGGTCTGCGGGAAGCCGTGCAGCAGGACGAGGGGCGGGCCATCGCCCCGCGAGCGGGCGAAGATGCGGCCCGCGTCCGTGTCGA
>CADCTO010000641.1 GCA_902805585.1 uncultured Armatimonadota bacterium
TCGAAAGTGTTCCACTTCTCGAACGGGATCGGAGGGTCGGGCGTGTCCGTGTCCGGTGAGAGGGCGAGCGGCAGGCCGTTGCGCCAACGGCCGCACAGCTTGGCCGCCAGCTTTTCCGTGCTCATGCCGACTTTGGGCGCGTTCTTCTGGAGGAACGCCTCGAAGGCGTCCACGTCCTGTTCCAGAATGCGGAAGGCGACAAAACTGCCGTTGAAGCCGAGTTCGTGCGGCACGGGGACGGGGTAGGTGAAATCCCGGTACTGGCTGGGGTGGCCCAGCAGGAACGCGCCGGCGGGCGCGCGGGGCAGGGGGTCGTCCAGCCCGGCCCATGGCCCGCCGGTGATGTTGGGCTGCGAGATGCTGTCCCGGTAGCCGAAGTGGACGCGGTAGTCCGGAAGCGCGCGGCCGTCGTGGTACGACAGTTCCGACAGCGCCCCCCCTTCCGTGAACCGCGCGCGCAGTTCGGCGCTCCGCCGTTCCAGCGCTTCCGCGTCGTGCGCGAAGAGCCACAGCAGCACGTGCGTGTCCGTCGAGGCGAGCCCGCCTTTCCAGCGCTCCGGCGCGCTGGGGCCGACGTCGCCGATGTGCGCGGCCCGGCCGAGCGCCCCCTGCACGAACTCTTCCGGGAACGAGCGGAGCGATCCCTCCGGCAGGCCGAGCGCGCGCAGCCCGTCGTAGGTGATCCCCAGGTTCAGGCAGTAGTCGGGCTTGACCGTCCAGGGCGCGGCGCTCGTGACCTGCGGTGTGTCTGCCGCCGCGTTTCCGTCCTCAAGTGCGCCCAGGAAGCGGCGCGCGGGAGCGGCGTCATCGACGCGCAGCACGAAGCAGCGCAGGTGCGGCATCGTATAGCCGCGCAGGACAAAGCCCTGGATGTCGCCGAGGTCCAGCAACCCTTCCGCCGCCTGCCCACCGATGATCCCGCGGTCACCGCCGCTCGTGCGGGCGCTCACGCCGGCGCTTGGCCCTCGGCCAGCGCCTGGATGTCGAGCACGGTGAGCGTCGGGTAGGCGCTGTAAAACGGCTGCAAGGCCGGCACGTCGTTCTTCTTGATGTAGGCGGCGAACTCTTTGCGGTAGGTCTGGACCGGCAGCGGCGGGGCGTCCGCCATGTGCGAGAACAGGGCGTTGAAGACGTCGGCGATCTGGTTGATGAAGTCGTTGACGTAGGTCTCGAAGTCGCCGTCGTAGGTCGTGATGATCGCGAGCTTGGTGTTGTCGTCCAGGAACACGAACCGCGCGAAGTGGACCGTCCCGACCTTGTTCAGCGCCACGCGGATCGGGTTCTGGTCGTCGGGCAGGCTCTGCATGTGGTCGAGCATCTGCCGCAGTTCCTGGTAGTCCTGGGGCGATTTGATCGTCATGATCAGCGTCAGCGGCGACTGTACCGGCGCGGCCCGGTGTCGATCGTTGTCCATACGGCCTCCTTCGACGGACCGGCGCGCCCGTTTCCGCGACCCGTCGGGTTAAAATTCCCCGCGCCTGGCCGTTATCCCTCTGCTCCCGCCCGGTCGAGCGCCTTCACGCCCACGCCGGAGCTCCTGCTTTACCGTGCTCCCGCGGTACAAATGGGAATCGGGAGTATGGCACGCCTGATGAAGTGCCGTCGCGCACCGGACGGACCCCACCGTGCTCCTGTGTCAGGCTTTCTGAGCGGAGGGTTCGCTATGCGACTGCTGTTGCTGTTCGTGCTCCTCGTCGGCCCGTATCCCACCACGGCCCGGTCTCGCCTTCACGGGCCGGGAACCGCCTCCTCCGCCAGCAGCATCCCCTGGAGCCGAGCCAGATCGAAGGGGTCCGCCGCGCCGGGTCCCCCCGCGCCGGGGGCAGGACAGGGGGCCCCACTCCAGCGGGCGAGGAGGAGGCAGGCGTCGTCCTGGAACTTGCCCCGGGCGAAGCCCCGCGCGCCGTCCATGATGGCGCGGGCGACTTCCGGCAGCGAGTCCATACGGTGCGCCTCCACGGCGAGGCGCATGAACCTTTCGTACCCGAAGATCTGACGTTGGTGCCGCGCTTCCGTGATGCCGTCGGTGACGATTGCCACGGTGTCGCCCGGAGCAAGGCGCGTGCACGAATCCGTGTACGTCTCGCCTGCCTCGACCCCGAGCGGCATGCCCCCCGCGTTCACGACGGTCGCGTCTCCCGTGGAGCGCAGGATCAAGGGGGGCTCGGTCCCCGCCGACGAGATGACCGCCTCGCCCGTGGCCGTGTCGATTATGGCGAGCGAGAGCACAACGAAACTTCCGAACGGGCGGTCCTCGCGCTCCTGGGAGCCGCACTCGAAGTCGTTGAGGCGCGCGAGCGCCGCGCCGGGGCCGGCCGACTCGTGGGCGTAGGCGCGCAGGGCGTACTTGATCTGGGCGATGCGCACCGCCGCCGCCAGGCCCTTGCCCGACGCATCCCCGACGACCAGCCCCACCCTGCCGCCCGGCAGGGCGAAGGCGTCATAAAAGTCGCCGCCGATGAGCGCCTCGTCGGAGGCCGCCTCGTAGCGGGTCTGCACGGATAGGCCCGGAAACGTGCCGTCGGGCACGCCGATCAGGAACGAATGCTGCAGCGCGCCGGCGATCTGCCGCTCGCGCTCGAGCGCGGCGGCGAGCCTGGCCTCGCTCTGCTGCAGCCGCTCGATGTACTGCTGCCGCTCCCGTGCGCGCGTCGTGTACAGGGCGTACAACTGGTGGGTCAAAAACACCACGGGCGCCAGGAACAGCAGCAGCGTCCCGATGGAGGCGCCGAAGAGCAGCAGGGCCGCCGTGCTGACTCCGGCGCCGGCGAAGAAGGAGGGCGCGGTCCAGAGGAACGTCTCCTTCCACGTGGCGAACGTCGGCTGGCCGGAGCAGAGCGCGATGACGGCCGCGATGGCGAACGTATCGACGAGGAAGAAGACTAGCGTCGCGGTGATGACCGCCGGGAACGGGCCCAGGACCCCGGGATCGGACGGCCCGGCGTTCAGGTTCACGAGGGTCATGCCGCAGAGGAACGTTTCGAGGGCGTTGAGCGCCAGGTTGAAGGTCAATTGATGGAGGGGCTGGCGTTTGGGGAAGAGGCAGCTGGAGAGCGTGCTGGCCAGCCCGACTAGCATCCCCGCCAGCGGCCCGAAACGCAGCAGCGCCGCGAAGATCAGCGCGAACCCCAACGATATCGACCCGGTGTCCTCGTCGCGGGCGTGGGGCATCAGGGGGATCTTCGCCCTTCCGGCCAGCGCCGCGATAAGGACGAACACCCCGAGTTCCCACCAGACCACGACGGTGTCTTCCGGGTGGCCGACGAAGCCCGCCGCGCCGAGGGCGAGGATGCCCAGCAGCCACATGATGCCGATGTACCGCTGTGCCCGCGTCGGTAGTGCGCGCAACTTTACGCTGCCTCCGTCCCTGTTGAGCCCGCCGGCGCGTCTGACCCGATCCGGTCTCCGCCCGCGCGACCTTTCGTGTCCGCAATCCCCGATGGTCCGACCGCACACGGGCACTGCCGCCCGAGTCCGTTGCCGTGCTTTCTGCTTCTCTTATTGTCGGCAG
>CADCTO010000642.1 GCA_902805585.1 uncultured Armatimonadota bacterium
CATCTTGGCGAGCACGGAGACCAGCCCCCAGGATTCGATGTTGAACACGTCGGTGGCGCCCGGGTAGTCCGAGTGGCGCGTCCGGTCGCCGGTCAGGGCGAGGATGTTGCGCAGGCCGAGCGCGTGCGCGCCGATCAGGTCGGACTGGAGCGCCATCAGGTTGCGGTCGCGGCAGGTGAAGTGCAGGACGGTCTCGACGCCGACCTCGCGCTCCATCAGGTGGGCGAGCGCGATGCAGCCCATGCGCACGCGCGCCATCGGCGAGTCGGCGATGTTGATGACGTCCACGCCCTGGTCGTGGAGCAGCCGGGCGCCTTCGAGGGCTTTCTTCGGGTTCAGCCCCTTGGGCGGGTCGATCTCGACGGAGACGACGAACTTCTTGTTCAGCTTCTCGGCGAAGGTGACGGGGCCACCACCATCGGCGGCCGCCCGGCCCTCGCCGCGGTTCGCAGCGGCGCCGTGGGACGGGAACGGCTCCCCGACGACGGGGACCTGCGGGTAGCGGACGAAGGTCGCGGCGGGCTGCCCGATCTCGTGGCCGGCATCCGCGGCGGCAGAGACGGGAAGACGGGGGCGGCCCAGCGCATCGCGCATCGCCGCGATGTGCGCGGGCGTCGTCCCGCAGCAGCCGCCGATCAGGCGCGCGGCGGCCTCGACGGCGCGGGTGGCGAAGCGCGCGAAATACTCCGGCCCGCTCTGGTACAGGAGGCGGCCCTCCGCCTGGCGGGGGAAGCCGGCGTTGGGCTGCGCGGATAGCGGCACGGACAGGTCCGCCTCACGCAGCTTCCAGAGCACGTCGAGCGTCATCTCGGGCCCGACGGCGCAGTTCGCGCCGATGACGTCCAGTCCGGCCTGCCCCAGCGCCTGCGCGGCCTGGAGCGGCGTGACCCCGCGCTCCGTCCGGCCGTCCTCGCCGAACGCCATCTGCGCCACGATGGGCAGCGTGCACAGGGAGCGCACGGCGGCGGCGGCGGCGAGCAGTTCGTCCAGGTCCGAAAAGGTCTCCAAAAGGAACAGGTCGACGCCGCGCTCCAACATCGCCTCCGCGGCCTCGCGGAAGGCGCCCGCCGCCTCGTCCAGCGACAGGTCGCCCAGCGGCGCCGGGGGAAGGCCGGTCGGCCCGAGCGCCCCGGCGATCCAGACGTTGGTGCCCACGGTCTCGCGGGCGGCCAGGGCGGCGCGCACGCCCTCCTGCGCCATCTTGTACGCGGACACGTCCTGCCCGTGCCGGGCGAGCCGGAGCCGGTTCGCGCCGTAGGTGTTGGTCTGGAGCACGCTCGCCCCCGCGGCGATGTACTCCTGATGCACCTCCTGCACCCGGTTCCGGGCGCGCAGGTTCAGCAGTTCGGGGACGGCGAGGTCGGGGTCGCGCCCGAGCAGGACGGTGCCCATGGCGCCGTCGCAGAGCACGGGGCCCTCGCCGAGCGCCTGGAGGAACGGGTGTCGTCGGACCATAGTACTGAATTTTACCACGCGGCCGGGCGTGCGGGCGGGAAATCCGCACGTCCGTACCCGGCAACGCCCGGAGCGCTGCGCCCATTGCAGCATGCACCTCTCCGGAACTTCGTAGCGCCTGGTTATGTCCATGGAAGCAGGCGCGCCTCCGGATGCCTGGTGTGACGGAAGACGGAACCGGCGTCGCCTCGGGGGAGCAGGCCTGATGGACGCAAAGAAAACTTCGGTTAAAGGTCCGGGACCTCGGGACCAGTCGGGCGTGCTGGCTGCCGCCGCACTCCTGCTCACGCTCGCGCTGCCGGCCCGTCCGGCCGAGGCAGAGCGGTTCTTGAGTCCGGACCTGCTGGGCTCGCCGCAGGTGCGCCGCGAGTTGAGACTTCCGAACACGGTGAGCGTGAAAGTGCTCGGGTTTCTGAATGAGGCGGCCCGCCTGAACCGCGGCGGGCTGATGACGCGTGAAGAGGCGGCGCGGCTCGCGGTGGAGCGTACCCGGAGCGACCCGAAGGCGCTTCGCCGCCGCGCGCTGGACCTCCTCACGCCGTCGCAGCAGGACCGGATGGAGCAGATCCATCTCCAGATGAGTGCGCCGTTTGTGCTGAACAGCCCCGCGCTGGCGCGCCGGGTCGGCGCCTCGCCGGTCCAGGTAGAACGGGTACAGGCCGTACAGAAGCAGGAGTTCGAGCGGCACCAGCAGCGGTTGAGACCCCTCGTGGACGGGCACTTCCGCCGGGCGGGGCAGGGGGCGGCGCGGCGCACCGCTCGCGCCCACTCCCGGGACCGCCGGATGGAGGCGCTGGAGCGGGAGTATTTGGCGCGTTGTCGCGCGGCGCTCCTGCACGTTCTGACCCCCGCCCAGGAGGCGCGGTGGGAGGCGCTGTTGGGGCGGCCGTTCGACGCGCGGCAGCTCACGTTCGATACTGCATCGTACTCTCTGGACTGAGCCGCCCGCGCCTGGTCTGACCGCGGCGGCTCAATACCTCGCGAAACGTCTTGGCCGAGCCTTGTCAAACGGTAGAACATGTGCTACAATGCCCAATGTCGCGTGGGGGATTAGCTCAGCTGGGAGAGCGCTTCAATGGCATTGAAGAGGTCAGCGGTTCGATCCCGCTATCCTCCACCAACACCCCGCACCTGCCCGCACCTTCTTCCACAACAGGCAGCCGCTGACGGAATGCCGCTGCCGAGGCGATGACGACGTGGAAAAGCCGCACAAGCCTGTTCGGTTCTGGTTCCGGCGTGCAGTCGGTTCGGATGATGACCGCGTGCTGAACCCGACCGCTGGGTGCGCCGCTTTTCTTCTGCCCTCGCTTCGAGCCTCCGAACCCGCCGCTTGCCGGTTCCCGCCCGTCCGCATCTCCTGGTGTGGGCCCGAGAAAGGTACGGGACCTTGATGCACACGATCCGCTGCCGTTCTGAGAAAATATGTCTGGTTCGCCGCACGCTCCGTGTCCTGGCGGCGCTCGCCGTGATCGGCGGCGTTGCCCCCGCGGCGCCCGCACAGGTGCCCGGCGGGAAGCGTCCGGACGTCCAGGTCATCGTCATGCCGCACCCGAGCGGCAACTGGGCGGTGTCCGTCGTCTACCCGGGCGTGGTGGGGAGGCCGGTCATGGAGGCGCATCGCAAGCGCCTGATGGGCCTGTCGGGCTGGAAAGGCCACGGCGTCGAGTACGAGACGCGGGGCTTGCAGCAGAACGACGGCGATTTCAGCCGGGTGAAGCCGGGCCAGAGCCTGAACTACAAGAACCTGAAGCCCGGCAAAGACGCCCCCGCGATGTCCAGCGTCACCTTTTTGACGAACTCGCCCATCGTGGACTGGAAGAACGCGACGCTGCCGGTCGAGCCGTTCGCGCGGGCCTTCCGCGACCTGGACCGCGTGTACGTGATGTTCTTCGTACCCGGCGAGTTCCCGTTCCGGGGCCTGCGGCGCCATTCGGACGACAACCTCGACGTCGCCCTCACGGTCGGCAAGGGCGCGTATTTCTACGTGTTGCATATCAAGAACCATAAGATGAAGGCACTGAACCTGCCGCGCTTCCAGGTGGAGCAGCCCGCCGCGGACGTGCGCACCGCCCGCGCCCGTGCCGACGACAGGGCGGCGGCGCCACGTCTGGTTGGCATCAGCCTGGTCGTGCTTCTGGCGGTGGCGGCGGGGCTGCTGGTCTACTGGGGAACGCACCGCTGGGCCGGACGGTGAGTGGGGGACGGAAACGATGAAGAGCGGAAAGGACGCTTGACAGAATGGACGTGCGTGACTTTATCAGGATAGGTTTCGACCGGAAGGCTTCCGACGTCTTTGTCAAAGAGGGCAGCCCGGTGATGGCGCGCGTCCACGGCCGCATCGAGCCCCTGGTGCCGAACACCGAGAACGAGAAGCTGACCGCCGACGACACCCGGAAGCTGGCGTACTCGGTCATGACGCACGAGCAGATCGGGCGCTTCGAGCACCGGCACGAGCTGGACCTGGCCTTCGAGGTCGGCGGCGTCACCCGCGTGCGGGCCAACATCTACCAGCAGCGGGGCACGATGGGCATGGTCTGCCGGCTCGTGCCGCTCAAGATCTATACGCTCGAAAATCTGGGGATGCCGCCGGTCGTAGGCGAGCTTGCGAAGGCGCGGCAGGGGCTGGTGCTGGTGACCGGGCCGACGGGCTCCGGCAAGTCGACGACGCTTGCGGCCATGATCAACCAGATCAACGAGCAGCGGCGCGTCAATATCGTCACGGTCGAGGACCCCATTGAGTTCGTCCACCCGGACAAGCAGGGCATCGTGTCCCAGCGCGAGATCGGCCTGGACACCGACTCGTTCACCGACGCGCTCAAGTACGTCCTGCGCCAGAACCCGGACGTGATCCTGATCGGCGAGATGCGCGACATCGAGACCATGAACGTCGGCCTGCAGGCCTCGGAAACGGGCCACCTCGTTTTCTCGACGCTGCACACGGCCAGCGCGTCCGAAACCCTGGACCGCATCATCAACATGTTCCCGCCGCACGACAAGGCCCAGCTCTGTCTGCGCCTTTCCACCTCGATGCGCGGCGTCATCTCGCAGAAGCTTCTGCCCCGCTCCGACACCGAGGGAAGGATCGCCGCCCTGGAGATCATGATCGCGACGCCGACCGTGGCGAAGCTGATCGAGGAAGGCCGCTCGGGCAACATCTACACGGCCATCCAGGAGGGCAACTTCTGGGGCATGCAGACGATGAACCAGTGCCTGGTCAAATACTACCGGGCCGGCATCATCTCCGAGGAAGACGCGCTGCAGGCCGCGGGGAACATCACCGAGCTGAAGCAGATGATCCGCCGGCCCGGCTAACGAAGGACTCCGCGGGAAGGGCGCCAGTACGTCAGAGGTTCGTGTAGGGGCGACGCATGCGTCGCCCCTACCGGCATGTCGGCCCTAGACCCGGGATGGTATTCAGGAGGTTTGACCGTGCCTTCCAAACAGACGACGCTGACGCTCCCCAACGACGCCGACGTACTTCCCGTCGCCCGCTCCTACGTTCAATCGCTTACCACCATGGCCGGTCTGCGGCCCGACCAGGCCGGGGCGATCGAGCGCGCGGCCATGGAAGCCTGCGCCAACGTGGTCGACCACGCCTACGAACCGGGCGACGAGAAAACGTTCTCGGTCGTCGGCGAGGTGAGCTCGGTGGAGCTGTCCATCTCCGTCCGAGACCAGGGGCTCCCGTTCCACCCGATGCTGACGCCCGAGGGCGCCCTGCCGAAGGGGCGCCCGGCGCGCGTCAGCGCCTCGGGCGGGCTGGCCCTGATCCGGCAGTCGGTGGACAAGGCGGACTGGATCAACCACGGCCGCGCCGGCAAGGAACTCAAACTCGTCAAGTTCCGCGATGACTGCGCCATCACCGAGCAGCTCAGCCAGGAGCAGCTGGCCCGTTTCGACGAGCAGGCGCCGCGGGCGCCCGAGCAGGAATACACGATCCGCCTGATGCGCCCCGAAGACGCCGCGGGGGTTTCGCAGGTCATCTACCGCGCCTACGGCTACACCTACACCAACGACGACTGCTACTACCCGGAGCGGATCGCGCGGCTCAACGAGGAGGGGCGGTTCGTATCGGTCATCGCCGTGGACGCGGGCGGCGAGGTCGTCGGGCACTACGCGCTGAAGCGGCCGAACCTGGAGCGGATCGCCGAGCGCGGGGCGCTCGCCGTCGCGCCCGCCCACCGGGGGCGGGACCTGGCAGACAAGATGCGCGTCTTCCTGGAGGACGAGGCCAAACGCCTCGGGCTGGTCGGCGTGTACAGCTGGGCCGTGACGCAGCACGTCTACAGCCAGCGCGTCAACGAGCAGTTCGAGTCGGACGTGTGCGGCGTGATCCTGGGCTGGGGGCCGCGCACGCTCAACTTCAAGAGCATCCAGCAGGAGCCGCAGCCGCAGCGGGTCAGCGCGATCCACTACTACACCTACATCGACAAGCCGCAGCCGCAGACCGTGTACGCCCCGCCGCATCTGCGCGATCTGTTGGGCAGCATCTACGCCCGCCTGGAGGCCCCCGTCACGTTCGGCGAGGGCGCGCCGCCGGAGGGCGACGGGCAGCTCGAAATGATCTACACGCCGTCGGTGGACTTCGGGGACATCCGCGTCCGGCACGTCGGCGCGGACACGCCGCACGAGATCCGCGCCGCGCTGGAAGAGCTGATCCACGAGGCCGGCGCCGAGGTCGTCTACCTGAGCCTGCCGCTCTCGCAGCCGGGCACGATCGAGGTGTGCCGGGCCGCCGAAGCCATGGGCTTTTTCTTCACCGGGCTCGGGCCGGAAGCCGCCGTCGAAGGCGGCGACGTGCTCAACCTCACGTACCTGAACGTCCCGATGGACCTGTCGCTCCTCAAGATCGCCAGCCCCTTCGCCCAGGAGTTGGTTCAGTTCGTGGACGCCGAGCGCAAGCGCGTCGCGGCCGCGCGCGCCTAGGGGTTTCGGAGGAAGTCATGTCGAGCCTGGCGCAGCCCCTATATACGGTCGAGGAGTACCTCGCGCTGGAGCGCGAGGCGGAGTACAAGAGCGAGTTCGTCAACGGGCAGATCCTCGCGATGTCCGGCGCGAGCCGGGCGCACAACCTGATCGCGACCAACGTGAGCAGTGAGCTGCGTGTGCAGTTGAAAGGCCGCCCCTGTGAAACGTACTCCGGAGACATGCGCGTTCAGGTAAGCGACACAGGCATGTACGCTTACCCGGATGTGGTGGTCGTGTGTGGCGAGCCCCGTTTCGAGGACACGCACCCGGAAACCCTGACAAACCCGACGGTGATCGTTGAAGTGCTTTCCGCTTCAACGGAAGCCCATGACCGGGGCGCCAAGTTCGCGCACTACCGCCGTCTTCTCTCGCTTCAGGAGTACGTGTTGATCGCGCAGGACCGGTGCAGCGTCGAGCGGTTCGTCCGCAGGGGCGGGGAGTGGCTCTTCTCGGAGGCCACGGCCTTGTCGGACACGGTCGCGCTGACTTCCATCGACTGCCGCCTGGCGCTGGCGGAGGTCTACGACCGGGTGGCGTTTCCGCCCGACGCCGGAATCGTCGCCGGAACGGGGGAGCCGCGTTGAACCAGGAAACGCTTCGCGAACGAGTGGCGGCCGTCCTGCCTGAAGTAACGCGGGTGCGGCACGACCTGCACGCGCACCCGGAACTGTCGGGTGACGAGAAGAGAACGGCGCGGCTGGTGAGCGAGCACCTCGGCCGACTTGGGATCGAGCACGACACGAACGTCGGCGGGACGCACGGCGTCGTCGCCACGATCCGGGGCCGGGCCCGGGACGGGGCGACGTTCGCGCTGCGCGGCGACATGGACGCGCTGCCGATCGAGGAAGAGAGCGACGCGCCGTACCGGTCCACGGTCCCGGGCGTCATGCACGCCTGCGGGCACGACGGGCACACGGCGAACCTGCTGGGCGCGGCGATGGTGCTGCACGCGATGCGCGACGACCTTGCGGGAAACGTGCGGCTCCTCTTCCAGCCGGCCGAAGAGGTGGTGCGCGGGGCGGAGGCGCTGGTGGAGGCGGGCGCGGTGGACGGCGTCGGCGCGATCCTGATGCTCCACGGCTGGCCCGACCTGGCCGTCGGGAAGATCGGGGTGCGGAACGGCCCGGCGATGGCCTCCTCGGACTCGTTTCGGCTCGAGATCCGCGGCAGGGGCGGGCACGCCGCCTACCCACACGACACGGTGGACCCGGTCCTCGTCGGGGCGCAGGTCGTGACGGCCCTGCAGAGCGTCGTGGCGCGCGAGGTGTCGCCGCTGTCGCCGGCTGTGCTCAGCGTCTCGACGTTCCACGCCGGCACGGCACACAACGTGATCGCGGGCGAGGCGGAGCTGAGCGGCACGTGGCGCACCCTGGACCCGGCCCTGCGGGAGCGCATGCCGGGCGTGGTGGAGCGGGTGATCGCCGGCGTCTGCGCGGCCCTGCGCGCCGAGTACACGTTCGATTACCATTGGGGGACGCCGGTCGTCGTCAACGACGCGGCGGTCTCCGACCTGGTGCGCGAGGTCGGGCGCGACCTGCTCGGGCCGGAGAATGTGGTCGAACTCGCCGACGCGACGATGGGGGCGGAGGATTTCGCCTACTACCTCCAGAAGGCCCCCGGCGCGATGTTCCGTCTGGGCACGGGCTGCCCGCACCGGCTCCACACGCCGGGCTACGATTTCGGCGACGCGCCGCTCGCCCACGGCATCGCCTTGATGGTCGAGACCGCCCGCCGCTACCTGCTCGCCAACAGCGCGGCGGAGCCGGCGCACTACGAAATGGTTTAGGGAGGGGCGAGGGGCGAGGGATGAGGGATCCGTTGGAGCGCGCGCTTCCCTGGCTCATCCCTCGCCCCTCGCACCTCATCCCTCCCGGAAGGACCCCATGACGCCCGACCCCAGCATCATCGCCGCCCTGTCGGCCGCCGTGCAGGCCGACGCGGAAAACATCCCGCTGCGCCTGCACCTGGCGGGCCTGCTGATCGCGGCGGGCCGGCCCGCGGAGGCGCTGGAACAGTGCGCGAGCGTCCTCGGCCGCCAGCCGGACCATCTGGAGGCGCTGCGAGTCGCGGCCGAGGCCGCCGACGCCGTGGGCGACCGGCCACGCGCCGAGGGGTACCGGCGGCTCTACACGGCGCTCGGCGGCTCGGCTCCGCCTCCAGGCGACGCTCCTTTCCCGCCTGCCGGAAGGGCTGCGGTTCCGCCGCCGTCCCTGCCGGACCTCAGCGCGTCGCCGTTCCCCGAACTCGACTCCGACATCCCGTTCTCCGGCGAGCCGCCCCCCGACGAGTCGGACCGCGTGAAGCTGCGACAGGGGCGCGGTGACGGCGACAAGGACGACACGATGTGGGAGGCCGAGAAGCCCGACATCACGCTCGCGGACGTGGCCGGGATGGACGAGGTCAAGCGCCGGCTCAACGTCGCGTTCCTCGCCCCGATGAAGAACCCCGAGATGCGCAAGATGTACGGCAAGTCCCTGCGCGGCGGCCTGCTCCTGTACGGCCCGCCGGGCTGCGGAAAGACCTTCATCGCGCGGGCGACGGCGGGCGAACTCGGGGCGCGTTTTGTGTCGGTGGGGCTGTCCGACGTGCTCGACATGTACCTCGGGCAGAGCGAGCGCAACCTGCACGAGATCTTCGAGACCGCGCGCCGTAACCGGCCGTGCGTCCTGTTCTTCGACGAGATCGACGCGCTCGGGCGCAAGCGGAGCCTGATGCGCGAATCGGCGGGGCGTGACGTGGTCAACCAGCTCCTGGCCGAGATGGACACGGTCGGGGCGGACAACGAGGGCGTGTTCGTGCTCGCCGCCACCAACCACCCGTGGGACGTGGACACGGCCCTGCGGCGACCGGGCCGCCTGGACCGCACCCTCCTCGTGCTGCCGCCCGACGCGCCCGCGCGCGAGGCGATGCTGCGCTACCACTCTCGCGAGCGCCCCCTGGAGAACATCGACTGGAACTGGCTCGCCGGGCGGACGGAGCACTACTCCGGCGCGGACCTGGCGCACCTGTGCGAATCCGCGGCCGAAACGGCGATGGAGGAGTCGCTCCAGCGCGGCCGGGCGCGGCCCATCGGCATGAACGACTTCAAGAAGGCGCTCAAGGAGATCCGGCCCAGCGTCCGCCCCTGGTTCGACACGGCGCGCAACTACGCCCTGTTCGCCAACGAAGGCGGCGTCTACGACGACCTCCTGAACTATCTGCGCGCCCAGCGCCTGCTGTGAAGGAGCCGATACGATCGGAAACGGCTACATCCAGAAGGCGCAGCTCCTCCTCGAACAGGGTAGGTCGGAACTGGCGGCGCGCGAGCTTCGGCAGGCGCTCACGGAAAGTCCGGATGACCCGGTGGCGCACGCGCTGCTGGCGCTATCCCTGTCGGCGCAGAAGCAGTACGCGGAGGCGACGGACGAGGCGCGGCGGGCCGTCCACCTCGCGCCCGAATTCCCGTTCGCGCACTACACGCTGGCCAGCGTCCTGGACGACCAGGACCGCTTCCCCGAGGCGGAGGCGGCCGTCAACGAGGCCATCCGCCTGGACCCCGACGACGCCGACCACTTCGCCCTGCTCGGGAGCATCCGGCTCCAGCAGCGCCAGTGGGAAGGGGCGCTGTCGGCGGCAGAGGCGGCGCTGGCCGTCGAGCCGGAGCACGTCAACGCCGCCAACCTGCGCGCCATCGCGCTCCAGAAGCTCGGGCGGCGCCAGGAAGCCGGCGCGACCCTGGGCTCCACCCTCGCCCGCGACCCCGAAAACGCCGTGACGCACGCGAATCAGGGGTGGGCGCTGCTGGAGAACGGCGACCACACCCGGGCCATGGAGCACTTCCGCGAAGCGTTGCGCCTGGAACCCGGCCTCGACTGGGCGCGCGAAGGCGTGCTGGAAGCCCTCAAGGCGCGCAACCCCGTGTACCGCGTGCTGCTGGCGTACTTCTTCTGGATGGCGCGGCTGAGCGACCAGGTCCGATGGGGCATCATCATCGGCGGCTCGTTCCTGTTCCGCGCCCTTCGAGCCACTGCCAAGGCAAACCCGGACGCCGCACCCTTCCTGTATCCGCTCATGGGGCTGTACGTCGCCTTCGTGTTCCTGACCTGGACGGCGGAGCCCCTGTTCAACCTGCTGCTGCGCCTGAACCCGCTCGGGCGGATGGCCCTGTCGCGCGAGCAGATCGCCGCCACGAACTGGATCGGCGGCTGCCTGCTGGGCGCGCTCACCTTCGGCGCCCTCTTCGCGGCGTCGCGCGCGCCGTGGGCCGCGATCGGCGGGATCGGGTGCGCGCTGATGATGATCCCGATCTCCTCGACGTTCGGCGCGACCGGTGCGCGGGGACGGAAGATCCTGGCGGTCGTGACGACGGTCCTGGGAGCGCTGGCGCTCGGGGCGGTCGCGCTCACGGCGGCGCAGGGCATGGAAGGCCCGGGCCTCCTGTTGCTCGGCCTGTTCCTGATCGGCGTCTTCGCGTTCTCGTGGGTGGCGAACGCCATCAGCCATCGGCGCTAGGGGGTAGCATGGAAACCATCATCGATCCTGTTGCCGAAGGCATGCGTCGGGTACACTGACGGGTATAGCAAATCCTAGCGGCAGCGAAGGAGAACGATCATGTCTCGTACCGATTCGATGACGACGGGTATTCGGGCGATCTTCGCGGAGGAAGTCGCCGCGGCCGGCGGGACGGTCTCGGACACGTTCGACGACGGCGCCCGGCTGTTCACTCGGTCCCTCCTTCCCGACGTGCGGGAAGTCCGGCCGAAGGATACGGTGCAGAAGGGCGTCGCCCTGAAGGCGGCGGGGCAGGACGTCTGGGTGCACCCGTACGTTTTCCGGCTCGTCTGCACCAACGGCGCCATCATGGCCCACGCCATCCAGACGCGCCACGTCACGGACCTCGACCGGCTGACCCCGGAGCAGGCGGACCGGGCGGTGCGCGAGGCGTTGCGGGCGTGCTGCGCCGACGACGCCTTCTCCTCCGCCGCCGAAGCGATGCGCTCCGCGCAGGAAGTGGAGGCGGACTTCGCCCTGAATCTGATGCCCCTGCTGTCCCGCTTGCCGAAGCATACCGCCTCCGACGTTTTCCGGAGCATAATGGGCCAATTCTTCCAGGAGCGGGATTCGTCCGGCTACGGGCTCATGAACGCCGTGACTGCCGTGGCGCGCGACACCCCCGACCCCGACCTGCGCTGGCGCCTGGAAGCGTTCGGCGGCGGCATACCCGCGTCCTTGACGCCCCCGCCTGTGTTCGTCCCCGGGGGCGCGGGTGCGCCGGTGGTGGAGGAGCGGCAGCTTCAGCTTGTCTGAGGCTCGCGTGTAGCGGTCGCCTTCTCTCGCTCACCTGGCGGGAGCAGGCGACCCACACGGGGTCTGTTCCGCAGGGAAAGCGGCAGCCCGTAGGTGCCTGCTGGCGGGTCTCCGCCGCGCCGTCTGAGGAGTGGGCGGGATGGACGAACTTGAGCGCCGCGTCTACGCGGTCATTCAGACACTGGAAGCCCAGCCCACGCCGCTCCCCACCGATACCGAAGGGGCGCATTTCCAGTACGCTCCGGTCCCGTACCGGGATGCGGCCAGAACCCTCGCGGACGCCCTCGATGCAGGCTCCCTCCGACGACTGGTCGATCTGTACGACGCCTCCCCCGACCCGCCGCCGGACTACCGGCCGGACCAAGGTACGTCCGTGTCGCGCGCCTTCGCCTGGGGCGTACAATGGACGATCACCCTGTCGGAGGTGCTGTTCCAGGCGCGGAACAAAGCGGTGGCCGTCTTGCGCGAAGAGGCCTTCGTCGCCGGCGAGGCGCGACAACTAGCTCGCACGGCGTGCCTCGAAATCTACGCTCACCTGGCGTCGGAGGGGGTGGAGACGGAGCAGTTCGTCGCTGATGTCCGCGCCGCCTTCCCCACGTTGGACCTCGATACCCGGATGCATGTTGTCGAGGCGGTACTTATCTACGGGCCACGGAATCCCGCACTGTTATCCCTCGAAGCTCTGCCGGGTTACGAGGGAGCTATGCAAGCATGGCGCGCGGTCGGCAGATAATCCCCCATCATCCTCGCCGCCACTTGTGCCAGGATGTGACTAGCGCGGCAGGTTCACCCGTAGTGCTCGCGATGGTAGCGCAGATACGCAGCATTGATTTCGTGCCCGGGGACCGTGCGCAGCTTCCGCCGCGTGCCCGTGATTGTCAGATCGTCTTCGACGGTGAGGGCGCCCATGTCGAACAGCAGGTGGTCGTTCGGGCAGAGGCACAAAAGGTTGTCCAGCGTGTCGGGTCCGTTGTGGGGGGTGCCGAGCGGCCGGATGTGCGCCGCTTCCGCGTACGGGCCGGCCGGCGTTTCCAGACGGGTGCCGCAGACCTGGCACACGCAGTCGTGCATCTGCTTGATCTTGGCCGCGACCGCCGTGGTGCGGATGATGCGGCTGATGGAGACGTGGGATCGTTCGGGCATTTCGGTGCCGTAACGGTCCTTCTCCTCCCGGACGCGGAACGCGAGCCGTGACGACTCCTGCCCGATCTTGCGCAGCCGGAACCGCCAGATGCGGAAGCCGGATCGGCCCACATCGTGCCAGCAGTCCTCCACGCGATACAGTCCGTCGTAGGAGTAGCCGACGGCGGGGGAGTGCGGCGAGTCGTGCCTGGCTCCGCGAACGACGCGCACGGGAACGCCCTCCATCCAGTTGCGCACGAGCGCCAGGTTCCCACGCACCAGGGTTTGGTCGTACACCTGCTTCTTGGTGGCAGGGTCGTTGCCGCCCTGCCCCGTGTAGACGATCACGTCGCCGTGGTCTTCGTCGTCCTCGTAGCCGCCCGACAGAATGATAGAGTCGGCGGCTTCCGAGGCCGAGCCGGAGATGCCCGCCATGAGGGGCAGGTGCACCCCCGCCGCGTGGAGTTCCGCGCGGTTTCTGAAGAAGCTGCCTTCGGGGTAGTTCGGCAGCTCGCCGTAGGTCCGCCTCCGCCTGTCGGTTGCCGTCACTTCCGCAGGGCCGTTCTTTGTGACCGCCGTCGCTAAATGTAGATCTTGTAGGTGGCCTGGCCGAGGGCGAGGGCGAGCAGGGACCAGAGGGCGCCGATGGTGTAGTCGCCCAGGATCAGGCCCAGGAAGAAGGGGATGGCGCGCCGGTGGGCGCTCATGCCGCCGTAGCGGATGATGATCAGTTTCACGAGCCAGGCGACGAAGACGCACATCCAGAAGTAGTTCATGGCGTAGGAAACGCCCAGGGCGAAGCCGGCCGGGTGCAGCGGCCACCACAGGAACGAGGCCCGCAGCCCCGCCAGCGCGCCGACCACCCCCAGGCCGCCCAGGAAGAACCACAGGTTGGCGGCGCCGGGGGCCTGCCCGAACTGCAGCCAGTTGGCGAGCTGGGCGAACGCTTCCTGCCCGACCCACCGCTTATAGCCCGCGGCCTTGCTGGCCGCGCCCGCTTCGTAGGTGACGTAGTAGTTGGCGAAATAGGTGACCACGAGCGAGACGACCGAAGCGAGGATGAGCACGCCGACCAGCCGCGCGAAGGGGAGGTCGCGCCCTTCGGCCATCTTGAAGGCTTCCAGGTAGTTGGGCATCGGGTGGCAGCGGTAGCCCCGGTTGAACCAGTACATCGCCTGCATCCCGGTCAGGTTCGACGCGCCCAGGCTGTTCGTGCCCAGAAGCGTGACCAGCACGTCGGCGGGCTTGACGAACACGATCTCGTGCGGGGTGCCGAACTCCACCCGGACGCGCGTGATGGCGAGCGACAGGGCGAACAGGATGCCGAAGAAGGCGAGGGCGACGCCGGGCGAGACGCCGACGAAGTTGCTCCACAGGAGCAGCAGGATCGTGCCGATAAGGATGCCGACGAACGCGAACCGGTAGCGCCGCGCTTCCCGGGGGTCTTCGGCGCGTAGTTGGTCGCCGTGCGCGCCGCGCTCGAAGGCGGAATCGAAGGC
>CADCTO010000643.1 GCA_902805585.1 uncultured Armatimonadota bacterium
CTTCGATCCCAGATTCAGAAGCTAGAATCGAGCTTGCAAGATCTACCAAACCTGGAGCAGCAACTCCAATCGCTCCAACAGAGTCGACCAAGCCTATCCAAGGAACTAGGGCGTGTCCTCAGTTATGGTAGGCTTGCGGGGTCGGCGGTTGGGCGGTGGGGACGGAGGCGGGGATGACGAGGCGCTACGCGCTGCGGGACGACCAGTGGGCGCGGATCGAGGGCTTCCTGCCGGGGCGGGGCGGGCACGTCGGCGGGACGGCGGCGGACAATCGCCTGTTCGTGGAGGCGGTGCTGTACCGCTACCGGGCGGGCATCCCCTGGCGCGACCTGCCGGAGCGCTTCGGCACGGGCAAGTCGGTCCACCAGCGCTTCGGCCGCTGGGCGAAAAGCGGCGTCTGGGAGCGGGTCTTCGCCGCGCTCGGCACCGACGCGGACAACGAGTACGCCATGCTCGACGCCACGATCGTCCGCGCGCACCAGCACAGCGCGGGGGCGCGCAAAAAGGGGGCGACGGCGACGAGGCGTTGGGGCGCAGCCGGGGCGGGTTGAGCACCAAGATCCACGCCACGGTGGACGCGCTGGGCAACCCAACGGGCTTCCACCTGACCGGCGGCCAGGCCCACGACTTGGCCGGGGCGGACGCGCTGCTCGCGCAGGTCGCGGCCGGGGCGCTGATCGCCGACCGGAGCTACGACGCCGAGGCGCGGGTGCTGGCCCCGCTGCGCCAGGCGAAGACGGAGGCGGTCATCCCGCCGAAGCGCAACCGCACGGAGCAGCGGGCCTACGACCGCGACCTCTACGCCGCGCGCCACCTCATCGAGAACTTCTTCTGCAAGCTCAAGCAGTATCGGGCCATCGCCACGCGCTACGACAAGACCAAGCGTAGCTTCCTCGCCGCCATCTACCTGGCCGCCACCGTCATCCTCCTCAACTGAGGACACGCCCTAGTTGTCGCCCATGCCGCTCCCGCCGAGAATGGTGTTGTCGAGGCACCGGATTCGCGACGGGAGGGGCGCATGGACGACGACTTTATTGTGACGACGTTCGTCAT
>CADCTO010000644.1 GCA_902805585.1 uncultured Armatimonadota bacterium
GGCGGCTTCTCCTTGACGCCGCCGATGGGGAGCACCCGCCCGGTCAGCGTCACCTCGCCGGTCATCGCCACGTCCGAGCGGACGGGGGTGTCCGAGAGGGCCGAGACCAGCGCCGTGGTCATCGCCACACCCGCCGAGGGGCCGTCCTTGGGGATGGCGCCCGCCGGCACGTGGATGTGCAGCTCGCTGCCCCACGCCTTGCGCGCGTCGATGCCGTAGCGGCCCGAGTTGGCGCGGGCGTACGTCAGGGCGGCGCGGGCCGACTCCTTCATCACGTCCCCCAGCTGGCCCGTAAGGACCAGGTTGCCGAAGCCGGGGGCCGCCGGGTTCTCGCCCTCGGCCGTGGCGGGGACGGGCGCCCGCTGCTGCGCGCTCACCTCGATGAACATGATGTCGCCGCCCACCGGGGTGTAGTACATCCCCGTGGCCACGCCCACCGTGTCCTCGCCGCCCGCGCGCTCCGGGTGCACCTTGGTGCGGCCGAGGAGATCCTTGACGCGCTCCAGGTCCACCACCACCGCGCTCTCCGCGCCGGCGGCGATGCGGCGGGCGGCCTTGCGGGCCAGCTTGCCCACCTCGCGCTCCAGCTGGCGGACGCCGGCCTCGCGGGTGTACTCGCTGATGACGGCGCGCAGGGCGTCGTCGCTCACCTGCAGCTCGTCCTCGCGCAGCCCCGCCTCTTCGCGCTGCCGCGGAAGGAGGTAGCGCTCGGCGATGGACTTCTTCTCCAGCTCCGTGTAGCCGCGGAACTCCACGGCCTCCATGCGGTCGTACAGCGGCGCCGGGATGTTCTGGGCGTAGTTGGCCGTCGCGATGAAGAGCACCTCGCTCAGGTCGAACGGCACGCCCAGGTAGTGGTCCGTGAACTCGTGGTTCTGCGCCGGGTCCAGCACCTCCAGCAGCGCGCTGGAAGGATCGCCCTGGTAGCTGACGCCCAGCTTGTCCACCTCGTCCAGCAGGATCACCGGGTTGCGGCTCTTGGCCTGCTTCAGCGCCTGCACGATGCGCCCCGGCATGGCGCCCACGTAGGTGCGCCGGTGCCCGCGGATGT
>CADCTO010000645.1 GCA_902805585.1 uncultured Armatimonadota bacterium
TTCGAGGTGGACCGTCCGCGCGCCTTCTTCCGGGCCCTTGGCCTGCCGCGCGCCGGGAGTCTGTGGCGGCTGCGCGGCCTCGCGCGCCGGTTCTCTGATCGGGGACTGACGCTCCGTGTCGTCAGTCGGAACCGGGCGCTGCTAACGCTGGGACGCGGCGCCGTGCCGGCGGGGAGGGCCTCGCGCCTGCCGGGCGTCCCGCACGTCGCGTTCGGGCGGGGCGGCGACCTGCTGCGCGCCCTGGCCGGTTGGGGCGAGAGCCGTGCAGTCTGAACGATCCCCGCAATCGCCGACGCCCTCGCCGCCGCCGCGCATACTGGTCACCGGGGCGACGGGCTACATCGGGGGGCGGCTCGTCCCCCGGCTGCTGGAGCGCGGCTACCGCGTGCGCTGCCTGGCACGCGACCCGCGCAAGCTCGCGGGCCGCTGGGGCGGGGGCGAGGTCGAAGTGGCGCGCGGCGACGTCGTGCTCGACCCGGACGGCCTGGACCACGCCCTCGAGGGCGTGGACGCGGCCTTCTACCTGATCCACGCCATGGGCGGCGGGGGGGCCGAGTTCGCCGAGCGGGAGCGGGACGGCGCGCGCGCCTTCGCCGAGGCCGCCGCCCGCAACGGCGTCAAACGCATCGTGTTCCTGGGCGGGCTGGGGCGGCGCCAGGGGCAGCCCTCGGCGCACCTGCGCAGCCGCCACGCGACCGGCGACGTGCTGCGCTCCGGCTCGGTCCCCGTCACGGAGCTGCGCGCGGCGATGATCGTCGGGTCGGGCAGCGCCGCCTTCGAGATGCTGCGGCACCTGACGGAGAAGCTGCCGGTCATGGTCTGCCCGCGCTGGGTGGAGAACCGCACCCAGCCCATCTTCATCGGCGACGCGCTCGCGTACCTCGTGGCCGCCCTGGAATGCCCCGAGGCGGCGGGGCGCGTCCTCGACATCGGCGGCCCGGACGTGCTGTCGTACCGGCAGATGATGCTCGCCTTCGCCCGCGTCCGCGGCCTGCGCCGCCGCGTCCTCACCGTGCCCGTGCTGACCCCGCGCCTGTCCGCCTACTGGATCAACCTGGTCACGCCCGTCCCGGCCTCGATCGCCTTCCCGCTCGTGGAGGGGCTCAAGTCGGAGACGGTCTGCGAGAACGACGAGGCGCGGCAGCTCCTCGGCGTGCCCCTGACGCCGTTCCGCGAGGCCGTCGCGCGGGCGCTCGCCGACACCGACGCGCGGCGCGTCCCCACGCGCTGGAGCGGCGCGCACCGCGGCGGCGGCGACCCGCCGCCCCCGCTCGACGCGGCGGCGCTCCCGGAACGGGGCCTCCTGAAGGACGAGCAGGTCGTGACGACCGGCGCCGCCGCGCCGGCGCTCGCCGCCGCCGTCGCCCGCATCGGCGGGGACGCGGGCTGGTACTACGCCGACTGGCTGTGGGACATCCGCGGCGCCATCGACCGCGCGCTGGGCGGGGCGGGCGTGCGCCGGGGCCGGCGCCACCCCGAAGAGGTTTCGGTCGGCGACGCCATCGACTTCTGGCGGGTCGAGGACCACGGCCCGGACCGGATGCTGCTGCGCGCCGAGATGAAGGTGCCCGGCCGCGCCTGGCTCGGGTTCCGCATCCGCGAGGACGAGGACGGCACACGCGCCCTCGTCCAGAGCGCTTATTACCTACCCAGCTCCGTGTGGGGTTATCTTTACTGGTACCTTCTGGCGCCGATCCACTTCTTCGTCTTTCGGGGCATGGCCAAGGCCATCGTGCGCTGGGCCGAGCAAGACGATGCCGCCCGTGCGAGCAAAGAGATCGCCGCGTAGCCCTGAGTTCCCCGCCGGGGGCGCACGCAGCGTCGCCCGGTGTTGCCCGTGTTGCAGTCAGCGCAGCATGCGCCTCGTCCGGCACGGGACCGGGCAGGGCAGGCACCATCGTCGCGCTGGGCCGCAGCAGCCACGCTGTGCCCCTTTCCCGGACGCACCACAGGGGCGTTTGAGATCTTTGAAGCCGACTCAACTGACCCGGCCGCGACGTTCCGAGATCGCCCCGATTCGGGACTCGTCAACAACAGGCCGGCCATGGCGGCGGCCCGACGCCCGCAGCGGAGCTGGTGAAAGTCGCTGTTGCCTCCCGATACTGTTGGTCTGTTGGATGTACAAAGATTCGTTCGCGCACCACGTCAGACGGGGTTGAAGCGCGAGTATTGCAGGAAACGGAAGCGCAGCGGGACGGCGTGGGCAACCTGGACGGCCTGTTCGACACGGAACTCCACCACCCGCTGCGCGCCGGGAAAGTGCGCCGCGCGCTCCGGGTCCCACACCACCGTCGCCTGCCCCGTCAGCTGCAGGGTGTCTCCGCGATCAAAATCCAGGAACAGCAGGCCGGCGTTGGGATTGGACGTGATGTTGCCCAAAGTGTTGAACATCATATTGCCTGAGTAGTCGGGCCACTCCAAGGTCGCCGCATCCCGCACACGAACGAAGCCCGGATTACCGCCGCGGTGCGAGGCGTCCGCGCCCCCGCCCGGCGCGGCGCTGGCGATGAAAAAGGTGTCGGCCGCCGCGATCCACGCGCGCTGTCCGGGAGCGAGGACGTCGGCCCGTGTGACCTCGGCGGCCTCCACCACATTTGCTTTGCCGGGATCGGTCCCTGCGACGCGACGCGCCTGAATGTATTTGGGGCAGTTGAAGTAGACTTCGCGGGCATGCACCAAAATCCCGCCGTCCGGCCCCACCTCTGCCGGGCCGTCGAGTCGCATGCGTTCGCGCGTTTCCAAGTCAATCACTAGTGGGTCATTCGTCACGCGCATAGCCATTCATTCCAAGGTCTTGGAGGGACGATTCCCGAAGAGATCCCGAGAGCTCGTAGGCGCAGCCAAAGGCGATTTCCGTGGCGAATGACCCACTAGTGGGTCATTTGTCATGCGCATAGCCTTTCCCGCTGGGCAGTCCTGCGATAGCTGACCAGCCGCAGTGTGCAGGCACCCGATCCGCCCAGAGCATGACGCCGCTGACGCGCCCGGTCCCGGCGCGCCTTGCGCTTGCCGCCCCAGACAAAGGGCGTCGGCTCCCGGTCCCAGGCACGCGCCACACACTCCAGCCAGGAGATAAGCTCCTCGCCGCTTTTCGGGTGCTGACCATCCAAGGCCCGGCGCCTCAGAATCCGCTGAACCGGCTCCGCCATATTGAGCCAACTACCGCCTCCCGGCGTGTACAAGGGCATCACCCCATTCCCCAGGAACCAGTTCACCAAAGACTCGCTCTTGTGCCCAGCCAGATTGTCCAGGATCAAGAGCATCCGCAGGGGCGCCAGTTCCTCGGCAAGCGACAGCCGCACCGAAAGACCCGCCTGCCAGCACTCCCACAGAGCTCGCTCCTCCTGCAACGCCCTCTCCTGCTTCGGCTCCGGCAGAGCGGCAAGGACAGACGCGATCTCCTCCTTGAGCCAGGGATGCAGCACCACATTGTGGCTGCTCGTGACGCCTTTTACCCGCACCTGGCCGGTGGAGGGATGAAACAGCGTCCGCATCTTGGCCG
>CADCTO010000646.1 GCA_902805585.1 uncultured Armatimonadota bacterium
CGCGCCAAGCGCTCCCCATTTATAACGACCTCCCCCCTCTCCCGCCTCGGGGGAGGGGCCGGGGGAGGGGGCCGGAGAAGAACATGCCCAAGACCAAAAAAGTAAAGAGCACGATCACCGAGAACGGCGAGACGCGCGAGGTCGAGATCGAGGTGCCCGACGTCGAGGTGTCGTGGGGCAAGCGCGAGGACCGCAAGAACGTCGGCTCGCGCATGACGCGCGTGGACGGGGCCGACAAGGTGACCGGGCGCGCCAAATACACCTACGACATCGACCTGCCCGGCATGCTGTGGGGCCGCATCCTGCGCTCGCCGCACGCCAAGGCGCGCATCACGGCCATCGACCTGGAGCCCGCGAAGCGGATGCCCGGCGTCAAGGCCGCGATGACGCTCAAGGAGGCCGGCGCGACCGTGCGCTTCGCGGGCGACGAGGTGGCGGCCATCGCCGCCGTCAGCCCCGAAGTCGCCGAGGACGCCGTCCGTGCCATCCGGGTGACGTACGAGCCCCTCCCGTTCGTGGTCAAGGAGGACGCGGCGCGCGCCCCCGACGCGCCGCGCGTGCTGGGCAACGACCGGCCCAACGTCGAGCCCGGCCGGGCCCGCTCGGAGGGGGACGTCAATAAAGCGTTCGCCGAAGCCGCCGCGGTCGTCGAGGCCGAGTACCGGGCGCAGGCGCGCCTGCACGCCTGTCTGGAGACGCACGGGCACGTGGTCGCCCGGCAGGAGGACGGCGGCATCAAGGTGTGGGCGTCCACGCAGGCCGTGCACGGGACGGCCGACGAGTTCGCCGCTATCGCGGGCATCCCAAAAGATAAGGTCGAGGTCGTCTGTCAGCACATGGGCGGCGGCTTCGGCGCCAAGTTCGGCCCGGGGGCGGAGGGGCGCGCCGCGTACGAGCTCGCCAAGCTCGCGGGCGCGCCGGTCAAGCTGATGCTCCAGCGGCGTGAAGAGTCCGAGGCGGCCGGCAACGCGCCGTCGGCGATCATGAAGGTCAAGATCGCGGGGGCGAAGGACGGCACCATCACCGGCATCGAGGCGTCCGGCTACGGCACCGGCGGGATCGGCGGCGCGGGCGTGCCGTTCCCCTACATCTACAAAACCGGGTCGCAGAAGGTCACGCAGGAGACCGTGCGCACCAACATCGGCCCGTCGAACTCCATGCGCGCGCCGGGCCACCCGCAGGCGTCGTTCCTGATGGAGTCGGCGGTCGACGAGCTGGCCTACAAGCTCGGCCTCGACCCGCTCGAACTGCGGATGAAGAACGATCCGAGCGCCTTGCGGCAGGCCGAGTACAAGATCGGGGCGGAGCGCATCGGCTGGAAGCAGCACTGGAACCCGACGCCGGGCAAGGGGCAGGGCGCGAAGGTCCGCGGCGTCGGCGTCGCGTCGGCGACGTGGGGCGGCGGCGGGGGCGGCGGCACGCAGGTCGACGTCAAGATCAGCCGGGACGGCGGCGTGTGGGTCGGCGTCGGCACGCAGGACCTGGGGACCGGCGTCCGCACCTTCATCGCCGCCATCGTCGCCGACGAGTTCGGCCTGCCGCGCGAAGCGGTGCGCCCCGAGGTCGGCTCCTCGAAGCTGGGCAACTCGGGCGGCTCGGGCGGCTCCACCACCACCCCCTCCGTCGCGCCGGGCGTCAAGATGGCCGCGATCCAGGCGAAGTTCGACTTCCTCCAGGCGCTCGCCAAGGCGACGAACGAGCCGCCGGACAAGGTGGAACTGCTGCCCGGCGGGGTTGTGACGAACGGGACGAAGCAGCTTTCGTGGAAAGAGGCGTGCAAACGGCTCCCCGTCGCGGGCGTTTCCTCGCGCGGTACGTGGGTGCCCGAGCTCCAGCAGAGCGGCGTCGGCGGCGTGCAGTTCGCCCACGCCGAGGTGGACATGGAGACGGGCCGCGTGCGGGTGCTCAAGATCGTGTGCGTCCAGGACTGCGGCATCCCGATGAACAAGCTCACCCTGGAGTCGCAGATGAACGGCGGCATGATCCAGGGGCTGGGCTTCGCCCTCACCGAGGACCGCATCGTGGACGCGCAGACCGGCCGCCTGGTCAACTGGAACCTGGACGAGTACAAGCTGCCCGGCCCGTGGGAGATGCCCGTCTTCGAGCCCATCGTCTACGAGTACCCCGAGGCCAAGGGCGTGTCGGGCGTGGCCGAACCGGTCGTCATCCCGACCGCCTCGGCCATCGCCAACGCCGTCTACAACGCCTGCGGGGCGCGCGTGCGGAGCCTGCCGCTGATACCGAAGCACGTGCTCGAAGCCATGGGCCGTGTGCCGGGGAGGGAAAGCGCATGAAGCCGTTTGAATACGTCCGCGTCAAGGACGCGCGACAGGCCGCCCAGGCGCTGGGGACCGAGCGCGACCAGGCCAAAATCCTGGCGGGCGGGACGGACCTGCTCGGCGAGATGAAGGACTACCTCGTCACGCCCGCTCGCCTGGTCAACATCAAGACCATCCCGAACCTGGACAAGATCGAGCACGACGACAAAAAGGGCCTGAAACTCGGCGCCCTCGTCACGCTGTCCCGCCTCGCCGAGGACAAGAACGTTCGCGAGCGCTACACCGCCCTCGCGCAGGCCATCGACCTGTCCGCCATGCCGCAGATCCGCAACGCCGCCACCATCGGCGGCAACCTGTGCCAGCGGCCCCGCTGCTGGTACTACCGCGACGAGCACACGATCTGCCTCAAAAAGGGCGGGTCGAAGTGCTACGCCGTGGAGGGCGAGAACCAGTACCACGCCATCCTGGGCGGCGGCCCCTGCTACATCGTCCACCCGTCCGACCCCGCGCCTGCCCTCGTCGCCCTCGGCGCCCGCGTCGTCATCACCGACGGAACGAAGACGCGCGAGGTGCCGCTGGAGCAGTTCTTCATCCTGCCCGCGCAGAACGTGCGCCGCGAGAACATCCTGGCCCAGAACGAGATCATCACCCACGTCCTCGTCCCGGCCCCCGCGCCCGGCACCCGCAGCGTCTACCTCAAGGAGCGCGAAAAGGATTCGTACGACTGGGCGCTGGCTTCCGCCGCCGTGGTCGTGACCCCGAACGCGGGCAGCGTCGGCGCCGCGCGCGTCGTGCTCGGCGGCGTCGCCCCCGTCCCCTGGCGCGTGGCCGAGGCGGAAAAGGCGCTCGTCGGCCAGCCCCTCAACCCCGCCACCCTTGCCCGCGCGGCGGAAGCCGCCCTCGCCGGCGCCACGCCGCTGGAGAAGAACGGCTACAAGGTGCCGCTCGCGCAGGCCGTCGTCCGCCGCGCCCTGTCCCTGACGATGGCGTGATGGACCCCTCCCCCCTGCCCCCTCCCCTCGGAAGGGAGGGGGAGAGTGCCATGAACCCGGCCGTCGCTGGGTGCAAGGCCGCGGATGGTGTATGCCGGCACTCCCCCTCCCTTCCGAGGGGAGGGGGCAGGGGGGAGGGGTGATCCCCGCACTCCTCCTCGCCGCCGGAGCGTCGTCGCGGATGGGGCGGCCCAAGGCGCTGCTGCCCTGGGAGGCCGGCCCC